>NZ_AJQF01000445.1:0-1091 GCF_000261705.1 Bradyrhizobium genomosp. III
CGCGTCCGTGCTGTCCGGCCACAGGCCGATGGAAGCCGCGGTCGAGCAGACCTTCGTCAACAAGGACGGCGTTGCGACGCTGAAGCTCGGCCAGGCCCGCGGCGTCGCCATGCTGGCGCCCGCGATGTTCGGCATCTCTGTCGCCGAATACGCGCCGAACCAGGTCAAGAAGACGGTGGTCGGCGCCGGCCATGCCGACAAGCAACAGATCGCGATGATGCTGAAGATCTTGCTGCCCAAGGCCGAGCCGCCGTCAGCGGATGCCGCCGACGCGCTCGCCATCGCCATCACCCACGCTCATCACCGCCAGAGCACCGCGCTCAGGCTGAAGGTGGCGGGGTTATGAGCTGCACGCTCGAACAGCTCCCTCCCCCCTTGTGGGGGAGGGCTGGGGAGGGGGGTAGCCGCAGCAGCGGTGTTGCCGTCGTTGATGAGCCGGGCACGCCGTCCTCGCGCTCTCGAGAGAATCCCCGTGTGGCACCCCCCTCCCTGACCCTCCCCCACAAGGGGGGAGGGAACGCACCGACATTGCCGCGCGTCCTTCAAGCAGTGGGTGCGCAGCGATGATCGGCAAGCTCAAGGGCCTGATCGATTCCTACGGCGAGGATTATGTGCTCCTCGACGTCGGCGGCGTCGGCTATCAGGTGCATTGCTCGGCGCGTACACTGCAGCATCTGCCCTCGCCGGGAGAGGCTGCCGTGCTGTCGATCGAGACCTATGTCCGCGAGGACCAGATAAAACTGTTCGGCTTCCGCACCGACCAGGAGCGCGAATGGTTTCGCCTGCTCCAGACCGTGCAGGGCGTCGGCGCCAAGGTCGCGCTCGCCGTGCTCGGCACGCTGGCGCCGTCCGATCTCGCCAACGCCATCGCGCTGCGCGACAAGGCCGCGGTGGCGCGCACGCCCGGGGTCGGCCCCAAGGTCGCCGAGCGCATCGTTACCGAATTAAAGGACAAGGCGCCGGCCTTCGCCAATGTCGATCCCGCCGTGGTCCATCTCGCCGGCGCCGTCGACGACCAGCGGGCACCGCGCCCGGTGGCGGACGCGATCTCGGCGCTGGTCAATCTCGGCTATGGCCAGCCGCAGGCGGCC
>NZ_AJQF01000446.1:0-24142 GCF_000261705.1 Bradyrhizobium genomosp. III
CGCGGGCGAGAATGCCGAGACGGCGCAGCTCATTCGCCTCGGCCTGAAGGAACTGGCGAAGTGAGCGCGGCAATGGTCGGTCTCCTAGGGTGGGCAAAGCGCAGCGTGCCCACCATCTTTCAACCGATCGGAGACATGGTGGGCACGGCGCGAAGCGCGCCTTTGCCCACCCTACGAGGAGTTCGCTGAGTGAGCGATCCCAAGGCCAACCGCATGGTCTCGCCCGAGCGCCGCAGCGACGATGTCGGCGACACCGCGCTACGCCCGCAATCGCTGTCCGATTTCGTCGGCCAGCAGCAGGCGCGCAAGAACCTCTCCATTTTCATCGAGGCGGCGCGCAAGCGCGGCGAGGCGCTGGATCACGTCCTGTTCGTAGGTCCCCCGGGCCTCGGCAAGACCACGCTGGCGCAGATCGTGGCCAAGGAGCTCGGCGTCGGCTTTCGCGCGACGTCGGGTCCCGTCATCGCCAAGGCCGGCGATCTCGCAGCTCTCCTCACCAATCTCGAAGAGCGCGACGTGCTCTTCATCGACGAGATCCACCGCCTCAGCCCGGCGGTGGAAGAGGTGCTCTATCCCGCGATGGAGGATTTTCAGCTCGACCTGATCATCGGCGAGGGCCCGGCGGCGCGCTCAGTGAAGATCGAGCTGTCGAAATTCACCCTCGTCGGCGCCACCACGCGCGCCGGCCTTCTCACCAATCCGTTGCGCGATCGTTTCGGCATTCCGGTGCGGCTCAACTTCTACACCATCGAGGAACTCGAAAGCATCGTCACCCGCGGGGCACGGGTGCTCAATGTCGGCATGAGCGCGGACGGCGCCAACGAGATCGCGCGCCGCGCTCGCGGCACGCCGCGTATCGCCGGCCGCCTGCTCCGCCGCGTGCGCGATTTCGCCTCGGCGGCCGATGCCGACAAGATCGACCGCAAGATCGCCGACCACGCCCTGAGCGCGCTCGAGGTCGACGCTGCGGGTCTTGATGCCATGGATCGCCGCTACCTCACGACCATCGCGATGAACTATGGCGGCGGCCCGGTCGGGGTCGAGACCATGGCTGCTGCACTGTCCGAGCCGCGCGATGCGATCGAGGACATCATCGAGCCCTATCTGATCCAGTGCGGCTATCTCCAGCGCACCCCGCGCGGCCGTCTGCTCACCTCGCACGCCTTCCGTCATCTCGGCATCGCCGAGCCCTCGCGCGATGCGGCGGCACAATTCGGCCTGTTCGGCACGGACGAGAGCGACGACTGAGCTGCGCCAATGCAGCGCGCTCCTTCTATCATGAATTTCTGGTAATCTCGTGCAGACGTTCTGCACGAACGCACCCCAATTCCGCTCCAATCGGACCGCATCAACAAGGCGCATTACGATCGGGTCTTCATGATCACGCGCCGTCATCTCATCCGTTCCATCGGCGGTCTGTCCGCCCTCGGCGTCTCGACCGCCGCCTATGGCGTCGGCATCGAGCCGGTGCTGCGGCTCCGCGTCACCCGCTATCATCCGACGCCGCGGCAATGGCCGGCGGATCTTCCGCTGAAGATCGCCGTCATTGCCGACATTCATGCCTGCGATCCCTGGATGTCGCTGGAGCGGATCGAGGGCATCGTCGACCGTACCAATGCGCTGAAGGCCGATCTCGTCGTGCTGCTCGGCGACTATGTCGCCGGCCTTCATCAGGTCACGCGCATGATTCCGGCGAGCGAATGGGCGAGGGTGCTGGCCCGCCTGAAGGCGCCGCTCGGCGTCCATGCCGTGATGGGCAACCACGATTATTGGGACGACAGGACGGTGCAGCAGGCAGGGTATGGGCCGACGATCGCCCATCGCGCGCTGGAGGCGGCCGGCATCCCTGTTTACGAGAACGACGTGGTGCGCCTCACCAAGGACGGCCGTCCGTTCTGGCTCGCCGGTCTCGGCGATCAGCTGGCCTTCCTGCCGGCGCGGCGCTTCCGCAGCATCGGCCGCTTCGGCGCCGACGATCTTAACGCCACGCTGGCGAAGGTCACCGACGATGCGCCGGTCATCCTGCTCGCGCACGAGCCCAACATCGCGCCGCTCGTACCCGGGCGCGTCGCGCTGCAACTGTCCGGTCATACCCATGGCGGCCAGGTTCGCCTGCTTGGCTGGTCGCCGGCGGTTTCGCCCAAGAACGGCCTGCGCCTCGCCTATGGCCACTTCCGGCTGAAATGCGACCTCATTGTCTCCGGTGGCCTCGGTTGCAGCATCATGCCGATCCGCGTCGGCGTGCCGCCCGAGATCGTCGAGGTGACGCTGGGAAGGACAGGGCTCGCCGTGTCCTAGCTGCGCTTGCGCGTCCGGCCGTTTTTGCGCAAAACGGGGCGGTTACCGACAAGCGAAGAGGCTCGCGACGTGACAGCTCATCTCGACGGCGAGATCCGCGACGGCCGCCACCACATGCAGGTCCGCGTCTATTACGAGGACACGGATTTCTCTGACTTGACGTTATCATAGTAGACGAACGCACTGATCTCTCTCGTCTTGCGTCGATTTTCGGGGAAAAGATTCATGCTAGAAAGGGAAGCGCTGTTCAGGTACGGAGTATATTCGTAGGGCATCCGCTTGCGAACCGGATGCACCACGATGCTGTCGATCAAGTTGCGAAAGGCGACGCGGGTTTCGATGGCCTTCGGATTAATCCTCAGCGCGGTGACCAGTCTCTTGGCCTCCGAATGATATCGGTCACCGAACTTTGGATGGTCGAACGGGATCACGTTTTCGCTGCCACTACCCAGCAGCCGCAAGCGCTCCTTAACGGTTTCCCGTTCCACATCGCACTCATCGATCCGCTTGAGCAACTCATCCGGCTTGCGACGGCTGTTTGCGATGGCATATGACAAGCGTTCGATCTCAGTGGTCAACGTACGGAGTCTACGCTCTAAATTTGCGTGTTCGCTGTTCTTTTTCCGATCGTTCTTACGCTCCTCCTTCCAAGCACGCATCGCCTCTTCAATCGCTTTGGGCGAAAGCAATTTTAATTCCATTTTGCTTGAGACATCCTCAAGTAGCACGTCCATGTCAAAGCTCCGAGTGTGCTCACACGTGCCTCGTTGATGCGCATTGGCGCATGCGGCGCGCGGAGCGCCATTCCTGGAGGATTGAGCGATTCGCATATTCCCGTTGCAGACACCACACCGGAGGACCCCAGCAAGTGGGTGCTCATTATTGCGCGGGATCACAGGACGGCGCCGCGGCTTGCCCGTCGGTCCGAACATATGGATGGCGCGGCCGCTGCGAACCTTCTGCGCCCTGTCCCAAAGCACTTGCGGAACAATCCGCAACTCGGGCTTCTTGACAATGATGTGCCGGTCGTCCGGATTGCGGCGTTTCTGTTTCTTCTGCGTTTCCGGGTTCAGAATTGTTGATCGAACGTTCCAATGTATTTCGCCGATATACAGCTCGTTGCCGATAATGCCGCGACCGTGGCGACCGCCAGTTATGCACTGATGATTCCAGGTCGTGCGACCAGCCTTGTTCTTGTGACGGGTGGCGCCAGGCGAGGGCAAGCCTTGGCGCGTGAGATCGGCCGCAATATCTCGGGTTGAACGCCCCGATACATATTCGGTGAAGATGCGGACCACGATCTTCGCTTCGTTCTCATCGATCACGCGCTCACCGGGCGCGCCCGGCCTTGGCCGGTAACCGTAAGCGTATGAGCCAGGAATTCTTCCACTAGCGACAGCATTATCATGGCCACGCCGAACCTTGTCGGCGAGCTGCGGCTTATAAATCGTGTTGTAGAGACTTGCGATGCTGATGTCGGTGGCAGTCGCGTAAACGCCTTTCTGATCCATCAGCTCAACGCCATTGAACTCGAAAACTTGCTTGAGACGCTGGATGGTTGCGGGATCGCGCGACAGGCGATCGAAATGCTCAACGATCACAACATCAAAATCATGGTTTCGCACGCCATTGAGCAATTGCTGATAGCCGTCCCTCGCATTTTCGGTTAGGCCAGACTTCGCGGCATCAACAAATGCACCGATGACATCTAGGTCGTTGCGTGCCGCGATCTTCCGGCAGAGCAATAGCTGACCGTCAATCGAGGTCGCCTTTTGCATGTCGCTCGAATAGCGGGCGTATAACACGGCCCTCTTTTTTATTGGCCTCGTCATCATGCCCTTCCTCCTTTTGGCTGCTCCAAACCGTCGTTTTCGTCTCGTGCAATCTGCCGTCCGATGGCGCGCGCCAGCTCAAGCCAAACTTCCTCATTGTCAGGATTATCCCAACCCTGAGGGTGGGAAGGATCAAGCGGTCGGATGATCGCCTTCTGCCTCCGAGGCGATCGGATTCGAGTACGCATATGGACCGACCGGCAAACGTTAACGTAAATTGTCGCCCAGCGCGATAGCTGGGCTGTGATCACTTGCGGCGCCTGCTTCTGTTATTCGGAGCGTCGATCGCGCCGGCAGACACCCCCCGCTGATTTCACAATTTTCGTCGGCGTGGTGTTCAGGTTCAGATCGTCCTTCAACCACATCTTTCGTCAGCCTTGGCCGTGCGCCGACAGAAATCACAGAAGGTCCACACTTGACGTTTGCCTCTGGAGTGCTCACGGAAGTCTCGATCTGAGTAATTGTGGGTCCAATCATGTTGACCGCTGCAGCGGTTAATGAAAATGAGAGTTTTCTGGTGTCGCGGTGCTCCACATCGGGCGTTAGCGCATTCCTGCGATACCGGTCGTAGGCGAGAGAATTCTTGCCAAACAAGGCGGAGTAAAAAAACTTGCGCCTGACGGCGACGAAAGTCCGATGCCCGTGTCCATATTTAGCGGTGCAGTTATCCGCTCCGTCTGATGCCAGCGGTTGCCGCAGACGAGACGGCTTCATTGATCAGTGAAATCCGGCGGTCGGCCGACAAATCGTGGCGCACGACGCTAGATGCGGTTGTCCTGATCTGAGTATACGCACGGAGGAATTGCTGAGACGCCGCCTGTTTTAGCCACTACCTTCGACGCTTGGGGAGATATGGAAGACCACAAGGGAGGCCTTCTTCGGCCGGTGCCGCAAAATGCGGTGGAGTCTGAAAAGACAATCTTTTTGCAGGAGCCCATCCAATCGCGAAAATTTTCCACGAACCGGCCTCGCAAGCGCTGATCTTCACCGTGGAAACGCGTCTGATGGGCGATGCGGCGGCTTGTTGCTCCCGGTGGATTGCGTTGCTTCAATCCTTGTCGTCTCCGAGGAAGCGCAGGTCAGCAGATAATCGTTCGCCGCCTTCTGATCGTCGCCCGAACCAAGGAGCCGATTGGCCGCCGGCAGGGCACTCACAGCGGTGAGCGAGTAAGCAGTACCTGCTCTCCATTGTCCCCCACGTCCTCTATACAAGCCTTATTGCCGGCCTGGTCGGCGTGTTCTACTGGGGTCTCCCCGGACTCTGACACCATTGATTGGTGTGCTGTTCCCGGAAGTGGTGCGAGTGACTGTCTTCGTCGCCTCCGCCATCACGGGCGTCCTGACGCTGCGAGTTGAACCGACTAACGGGTAGTGTCTCAGTTTGAAATTTAGCGAGACTTTGTCGGGGGGCGCGGATGAAAAAGAGGAACTTTCTCAGTGACCGTCAATCTCGCGCATGAGCAGGTAGCGCCGTAGCACTGCCGCCGCCTCCTGCTCTGAGACTCCGCTCGTTTGCTTGCTGGGCTGGCCGTCGATGATCGGCGAGTAGGCTGCCGCCTGCCTGACCGCGTGAAGGTAGAGCTGGCTCCGGAAATCTGGACAGGGCGGTAAGTGGAGTTTCTGCCTGACGGCGGGCAAGATTGTCCCGGGAATCAGGAGAGACGATGAGCAGACGAGCCCGCCGGCAACACGCACCGGCATTCAAGGCCAAGGTGGCGTTAGCGGCGATCAAGGGCGAGATGACGCTGGCCCAGCTGGCTGAGCATTTCGACGTGCACCCGAACCAGATCACGCAGTGGAAGTCCCAGCTTCAGGAGGCGGCGGCCGAGGTGTTTGGTCCTGGCGGTGGCAACAGAGCGAGCGAGTCCGCGGTAGACGTGAAAACGCTGCACGCCAAGATCGGGGAGCTGACGCTTGAGAACGATTTTTTAGAAGGCGCGCTCAGCAAAGCCGGCCTGCTGAGCGCAAAGCGATGATCGACCGTGAGCACGACCTGCCGATCACCAAACAGGCGGAAGTTTTGAAGATCAGCCGTGGCAGTATCTATTATCTACCACGTCCGGTGTCGCCCGCCGACCTCGCGATCATGCAGCGGCTTGACCGGCTGCACCTGGAGTTTCCTTTCGCCGGTTCGCGAATGTTGCGAGACCTGCTGGCTGCCGAGGGGTGCAAGATCGGCCGCCGGCATGTCAAAACGCTGATGCGGCGGATGGGGATAGAGGCGCTCTATCGCCGGCCGCGTACCACCAAGCCCGAACCCGGGCACAAGATCTATCCGTATCTGCTGCGCGGGATGGAGATCACAGGCCCGAACCAGGTCTGGGCGATGGACATCACCTACATCCCGATGGCGCGCGGCTTCGTCTATCTCGCGGTGGTGCTGGACTGGTTCAGCCGCCGGGTGCTGTCGTGGCGCGTCTCGATCACTATGGAAGCCGCATTCTGCGTCGAGACGCTGGAGGACGCTCTCGCTCGCCATGGCAAGCCGGACATCTTCAATACCGACCAAGGCTCGCAGTTCACGGGCGCCGCGTTCACCGGCATGCTCGCCAGTCATGGCATCGCCATCAGCATGGACGGTCGGGGCGCCTGGCGCGACAACGTGTTCGTCGAGCGTCTGTGGCGCAGCATCAAATACGAAGAGGTCTATCTGCGCGCCTACGACACCGTGTCCGACGCCCGCGCCTCGATCGGCCGATACCTCGCCTTTTACAATGGCCGGCGTCCCCACTCGAGCCTTGACGGCGGCACCCCCGATCAAGCTTACTTCAGCTCGCTGCCGTTCCGCGCGGCAGCCTAACTCTGGCAGAAACTCCACTTATCGACGCGGAATTGCTGTTCAGATAACCGGGGCCAGCTCTGGTGCCGCATCTCGTCATCGGTCATGCGCCGGTTGAAGTAGAAGCAAAGCGTCTTCTCGCTTTCGGCATCGCGGCCAGCGGCGGGGCAGCGCAGCGGCTCCTGTTTCGCGCCGCTGACAAGCCGCAGCGCGGGCCCGGGGTGCGGTGTTCCGGTCTTGGGGGTGTCGGACACGGGACGATCTCTCTCAACGTGTGGGTGAGGCTACGGGCGGAGTTTTGGGCAGGCGGCAGGCGCGCTTCTCCGCATCCACGGCGATCGCCGAGAGCGTTTCGTTCTGATCAATGAGAAGAGAGATCGCCTTCGTCGCCCAGTCCTCGTAGGTCAGGGTGCCGGTTTCCCACAAGAAGACAAGCGCGCGGGCGACCGCGTTATGGCGGGATAGTTCCTGCAGCTTGCAGAAAAGCTCGGCGTTCATTTGTACGGGCATGATCTTCTCTTCGTCAGTGTCGGGGTTTTCAGTCGACACTAGTCCAAGCAATGCCGGCTCGAGTCTGTCGGCGCGATCTTTCGTGATCTCACGTTCGGCACGCGACACGCGCTCACCGAGTTCGCCGAGGGCTTTTCGCTGCCTAGCGAGCTGCTTCTGCAGATACGCCATGCTGATCTATGCTCGCTCTGCTTTGTCATCGCGGGCGATCCTGCGTCAGTCGTCGGTGTGTGAGCCGAGTATGCGGAGCCGGAGCATCTCCTTCGTTTCTGCCATCGTTTCGGGGCATTTAACACCACAACCGGTTCCATAATCGGCGCCGATGGGCCACCTTTTGCCGTCTTTCTGCATGATCGGCGGAGGGTTAATAAACCCGGGTGGCGCTCACCCTCATCTGGCGGTCCTTGCAGTTTTTCCAGTTGCGCCGGGTCCCAACGAAATCCCTTCAGGCGATAGGGCGGCGCGCGCGGGATTTCGGAGGCACAATGGTGGACCCAGTAGCTGCAACTCTCTGGTGCTTTTCGTGGTCTGTTTCAAAAACCGCTTGCATCTCGCGGGGCGTCCACAGATGGGTTCACGGCCTTCTGTAATGGGCCCGATGATGTCAAGCCTCCCGAGTGAACGTCTCGTCGCCGAGCTCATGCTTCTGTCCGTGGTCAACGCCTGGCCGCCACATCATGCTGTCAGAGGGAGCGGTGAGCCTATCTAGATGCGCGGGGTTCGTCAGATGACGACCACTGGCCGTGTAACGGCTTCACCGGATCCACCGTCCCGGCGACGGGACTTCGGGCACCGAGCTTCAGTTCAGCTCGGTTGCGTTCTTGATCTCCTAGACGTTTTCTATGCTGCGATCGGGCCGGCGTCAGTCCATCGGTAAGTTGTGCCGTCGATCCAGATCCGATGCAGGATCACTGCGAGCTTGCGTGCCAGGGCGACCTTTGCGCGCTTTGAGCCTCGCCGCTTGGCGACGTCCATCCCCCAGCGCTTGAGTTTTGAGAACCGCGTGATGCGCGACAGCAGAACATTGGCGGCTTCATACAACACCGTGCGCACCGTCTCGTCGCCGGCCAACGTGATCCCGCCTGTGACGTCCTTTTCTCCCGATTGATATTTCTTTGGCGTAAGCCCGAACAGCGCGCCTGCCGCCTTCGATTTTACGATGCGATGAGGGGCATCAATCGCCGATTTGTAGGTAACAGCCACCAGGGGGCCAACGCCCGGTACTGTCATCAGCCGGCGACAGACTGCATCGTCACGCACAATTGCCAGTACAGCCTTGTGCAGCCTTCCGTACTCTGCCTTCAAGGCCGATCGTGCCGAAAGCATCGCACTGGCAATACGCTCCAATGTCGCTTGCCCCGCAACCAACTCTCGGATCCGCGCTTCGAAACTCCTCCGCGTCACCGGGCCAACCTTCAGCCCGAAGCCGCGCAAAATCCCTCGGATACTTAATTCCACATCGATAAGTCGCCCGAGAAGCTGTTTGCGTGCGATCAGGAGTGCCCGGATCTCCTGGGCGCCGACCGACTTCGCGTGTACCGGCTGGAACCATCCCATCCGGATCAACTGGGCGATCCCGCGGGCATCCTTGCGATCAGTCTTCACCGTCATTGCAGACAATGCGGCCTTAACATGTCGCGTCTCGAGCAGGACTGCCTCGAGCCCCGCTCCTTTCAAGCCTGCATGCAGCCATTGCGACAGCGGCCCCGCTTCCAGCCCAATTCGCTTTGCTGCAAAGCCAAGCCTCTCGAAAAACTCGACTAAGGCGTCGGGTTCGCTCGCGACCTTCGCTTCCTTCAGGATCTTACCCTGGGCATCCACAACGCACACGCTCGACAGTTCCAATGACACGTCGATTCCGGCATAGTTCTCCACGGCTGTCCTCCGTCTCTAGATGCTTGGGGCCGACTCAAGTCGTGACCCCGTTTCATCATCTATCGGGGGACAGCCACCATCATGACCCCTTGCTCGAAGCAGGGCCCATTACGGCATCTAGTTCTACTTGGTGGGAAACAGGCTCTCCACGATTCGAAAGTCAGAAAGTTATTCGTCACGCAATCGCGCGAGACATCGGCACGACCACGCCGTCCGCAGCGCGCTTGCCATCGCAGAACGCGGCCCAATCAGCCATCATCGTGCGCCGCTTCGACCGCGCCGATATAGGTCTTGATGGACATGGTGCAATCGGGGTTCTTCGAAATCGTGCCTGACGGTGGCGTTGCAGGCAAGTCTAACTAGGGAAAACGAGCCCTCCCTCAATCGGCTCGGTGGTCCCACAACTCGGGGCGGCTGCCCCGGCAGATGATACGTCAGTAGTGGCCGAGACGTCTGATTTGGAAGCGCTGTCACACGCTTACGTAATAGGCCTCACCTCGGTCCCTGCGTGTAACGACCACGCAGGTTGTACCCCGCAGCAGAGGTTGAGCACTCGCCAGATCTTTTGCTAAGCGTTCTGCCGCACGGAAGGCTTGCAGCTCGTCTTCGAATGCTAACCCGCCGGGGTCGTCGACATTCTGCTTGCCTGCCAGATTAAAGTAGAAACGGGCCATTCGTTCGCTTCGTTGCCCCACGGGAATAATGATAGTATTGGGCAATTAAGCAGAAGTTCTCTGATGTAGGGCCTCATGATGCCGAAATTCTGCGAATGATTGGCAAAATGCGAAGCGCTTCCGTGCGTGGGCTTTGGAACGGATTGAGCCCGCACGAATTGCTGCCGACGCCGAGAACGCCTCGTTCTATGGTCCAGAGATGCAGTGCTATTTGTTCTGCTCGGCTGCGCTGGCCGAAACCGCTGCAAAGCGGATGCTGCGTCCTATCGGCTGGCGAAGGCTGTCTGCCAAGACGTCACCACGTTTCATGGCACAGAGCGAGATACGTTATCGATCGGATTCCACGGGGCGCGACAACACGGCCGGACCCAAGCTGATTGAGCAGAAAGACGGCGGATCACAACCATCAAACGCTGCTAAGCGTCATGGTTGCAATGCTAAAGTGCCTCGCCGACCGGCTGGGGGAACAACGTGGTTAAGGCAATTCGTAACACCGTCATGGCACTTACTTTTGTCGGCGTCGCCGGCAGCAACATGTTTTGGAATTTCATGAATGATTATATCGCCTGCGGCCTTGCGCTGGCGGCTTCAGTCACCGCCGGCTTTTGCGTTGAGCGCGTCTTCATCGAGCGGTCCCGTCGCGAGATGATCCGCCTCCACGGCGCGGACTGGCATTCGGCGGAGGACCGACAGCCCGGCGCATGAACGCCACTCCTCGCACGCTCGTCATCTTCATCATTGGATTCTTCGCATTCGATCCCAGGGACCTGCCCTGATGACAAAGCCGTCCCAGCCATTCCGGATCGCTCGCGTCGAGCGGCTAGTGGAGCTGCTTGAGGCAGACTACAGAATGGCAGTTGATCCGAATACCAGTGAGAGCAACACGAAATCGGAGGCGTCCGATCCGGAGGTGCTTGATTGCCAAGTGCTACCCGGTCCTGATCCAGGAGGATGCGAGCAGGCGCCTTCGTTGCGAGCGAACCCTACGGCATGGAGGTCTCGACCAAGGCGGTCGGCACGCCCGAGGAAGCGATAACGATCTGGAACGGCGACCGCCACAAGCTGACCCCGACGTAATCGAGCTACGCAATGACCAAGGGGCCGCGCTTGGCTAGAGCTGGTTTGTGCAGCAGCGCCAGGAGTGGATTCGGAAACCTTGCGCGTGTTCGGCTTCATCAACCGCGAGCACAAAGTCAAAATCTCGACGCCGCAGGGCTCGAGCGACGTGCAGTTGTTTCAGCGGCGGCGTTCGGGCGTGATATATTTCAGCACTTCCGCCAAGCGCTACCAGCCGGTGATCGAGTTTGCCTCCGGCATCGAGCCGGTGCAGCTGAGAAGGAGAGACGACCGTCAAGGCGCCGCGTTCGTCGAGAGAGTTGGCCGTCAGGGCGATGTGGACGGACTGCAAGTGATCCTTGGTCTTGGGCATGAGGAGCAGTGATAAGCGCTTCCTCCTTGGGCCACGTGACCTGGTTATCCACGCCGATCTGGAGAGGTGGGAGCCGTTGCGGACGCAGAGTGTTTCCGGCAACACTCCTGCTCGGCTTCCTCGGGGGCGTACTCTGAGGCGTCGCCGTCAAGCAGCGCGAAAAAGCGCGCGGGCAGCTCACACTCCCGAGCCAGCCGGCGAAAGTACTCTTGAGTAAACGACATTTCGCCCAATGCCGGCCCGCCCATCCGGTTGCGGTCAGGATCGAAATCCACTTCGCGCCCCATTGAGAGGAGCGAGACAGCTTCCCTTGGTACAAAATAGGCGCGCCGCTTTTCTCCGTTGCGGTGGTAGACTAGGCCTGCACCAATGGGCCTCACAACTCGCCGGCGCGGCGACGGCATTGCTTGCTGGCGTTGCCGTCGCAAATGCGAGCCACTGCTCTCGCAAGAATGTGCTCGGCACGTCGCGCGTGATCGCTGTCGATGCGAAGGAATATCCACGCGTCGGTCGACGCGCGATACGCCAAGCTCGATGCCGGTCTGAACCCTCAAAGTTCCGGCTATAAAATAGGAGCCTCGCCCCTATGGAGATAGGGGCGAGGCTGCTCCCTGCCCCCGGCGGGAGCCGCGCTGCAAAGAACAGCGCGCTACGGCGCAACGTTCGTTTCCCTCCGGGGCTGGTCGTTCGGTGGGCCGACAGAGACTCACGCGCGTTCCGATTTTCGGTCCTCGGCGGCTCTTACGACGTTGCGCAACGCAATTTCAGAAAGGCGAATAACCAGCTGTTTGAGACGAGCAATCTGTTGCTTGCAGTGCTCCAGTTCGAGCTGTTCGTCCGTCATCACAGATACTTCATGGCGATTTCCGTTGTCGTCATGATTCATATCGAACCTTTTCCGAGCAAGTGAGTACGAACGAAGAGTTTCCCTGTGCTCGCCAACCATTAATAGTCAAATCAGGGCGGCGGCGACAAACACAGCACGGGACGTACGAACGATCCCGTTACTCGCCCGAGCGTGTTGCTTCGGCCACAGATTTGAACGTTATGTACAAAATATCGTCCGCTCGGCTATGACTCTCGTGCTTTACGCAGCGGTCGCATCGCATTCTCCCCCATTAGAAGCTCGGAATCGCGCCCATGCCCCTTTTCCGGATATTGAATGAGACCTATTGCAAAATGCCTCGACACCGGAACTCTACTTTAACGCTGTACTGCGCCGAATTCGCATGCGGGATGCTATCAAGGCCTCTATCGCTTTGGTGCTTCCATCTCGGAGGGGGCGGGCACTTCCAAGCCCGGCGCAGCAGAACCTTGAAAACGTATTGATCAAATCTAGAAACTTATTGGGCGTCAGTTGCGATCGCAAACGCGACCGTCATTAACGAGAGGTGTGTGGGGTGTGCATCGAGATTGTTTGTTCCTGAATAGTGGCGAAGCTCCGCTTGACGATTATTCTCGAGCTTTCGAGCGAGCAGTACCTAATTATTCTAACACTGTGAGCGCGCTCGCCGAGCTGCGCTCGATTGAAACCCGGAGGCGCCATTCAACCCAGCCCAGCGCTTAAGTATTCATTACATTGGCCTCGGATTCTTGCGCTTGCAGCTAGCTTGATCAGTGGGTCGGCATAGTTTGCTGATCTGGAGGCTTGTTTGACATTCGGCAGTTGGCGCGAGTGGCAGCGGGGCAAACGGTCGACTGTCAGGCAACATCGGCAACCGTTCAGACGGGCGCCTTCCTGCCGATAACAGAGACGCAACTGCGCAGCAGGCCGAAACCACAAAAATGGTCGATCGCTTAGCCCTTCTCGCGACGGTACTGATCACTCCATCAAAGCTGGTCTCGATCTGTAAAGACGGAGTGGCAGATTGGGGAAGCACTTGTCGGATCGATGTAGCCAAGCTGAGAAACGTTGTCGCGATTGCGGAAGCTGGCGATAAGAGAAGTTCACTTCCTCGATGAAGTCGACGCTTCGGCGACCAACATGTGCCATCATAAAGCGGATCGCCGGCCGGTTTGACCACCTGCAATCTGCTACGGGCCTGTTCGGCTGCCTATTGCAATTATCGCCTGATCCGGTCGTCCGGCCATGAATGCACGGTGGCGGCGTCTCTGATCCTAAGGAAGCCTAGCGATCTGGTGAAGACGAACCGCCGGGACGCTGTTTCTCGCCCGAGTGCTACTCGCCGGCGAGGAAGCGTCCGGTCCCTGCACGTCGCGCAGCTCTGACAAGATTTCCCCAGCTTCCACGGCAGCAGTTCAACGAGGACGGTTGATCGAGTGTTCCGTCAACCATGCGGGGGTGACGGGTCATGCAGGTAGGCGGAGCCCAAACTCCCTAGCGTGCAGGTTTATGGCCACTGCCGAACTATCCCGAACCGTTCTCCAGGAGATATTGTGAGAGCACACGATGATCCCGATACTCTGCGGGAAATCCTTAGAAGGCCAGCAGGGGGCCTATCCTCGACCGGGCATCCGACCGCGCGGCCGTGTTCGGCGCGATACTCCTCGGGCGAGATGTCGATCGCCAACGCCGAGATCGCCACCTGCACCCGCCTGAGACTAGTAACTGGACGACGAGAGGTTCACCGCGACTTTGCAAAGTGTGCGCGTATTTGTACGTTCCGTACAAAGTTTTGGCGCCACACCAAACGGATTCTCGAATGAGATTCTGCCGGCTTTAACAAATTGCCGGTAAATCCCGAGCGTTAGATCTTAGAAGGGCACGCACCGTGAAAACGCTAGTACACTTTTTACGCGATGAGTCCGGGGCTACTGCCATAGAATATGGGCTGATAGCGGCGGGTATTTCGCTTGCAATCATCGCGGTCGTGAATGGGCTAGGCACTAAACTCAATACGAAATTCGCTTCGATCAGCAGCTCTCTGAAATAATCAAAAGCCGCCTCCCTTGGCGACCTCTTTTCTCCACCGCATGTGCAAGAACAGCTCTAGTCAGAGGCGAGCTAGTTCTCTGAATTCGGCGGAACTTGAGAATTGGTGCGGCGAGGGGGTGAACGGATCGTCTCGATGCTGCTGCTCGGAAATTCTTGTTTTAGCGAAAGACACCTGGATGAGTCTTTTGGTCGTCGGCAGATTTGCCAATCAATCGAAAGTGGTCCTTGAGGCATTTCAGTCCGTGACGGCCTGTTTCTCCCGCTTTGTCTCGGCTCGAGGGTCGATCCGAATTGCGATCTTGTGCTGTTGTCTTGCGATGAGCGCGATCGCAGTGAGCCTCGGAGGGTATTCCGTCCTTGGTATCCGGCACGCAGGCGACCTGGTTGCGCGGACTTTCGATGAGTCCTTGATGTCGATCAACTACGCACGTGCGGCTGGTGCCGATTTTGCCGCGATGCGCGTGGCATCTTCACACGTCACAAGGCAGCCGTCGGCCCGTCCTCGACTAGATGATGAAATCGACAAGCTGGCGAAGACGCTTTCGGAAGATGTCACTATTGCGGCTGAAAGGTCGCAATCAGCGCGAGCTGCGAAGGCAGCCGCAAAAGTTAAAGAAGCTGCAAACGCCTGGGTCGCGATTCATCGCCGTCGCTTTCAAGCTGATGGCACCGGGAATAATGAAGCGAGCGCTCGGGAAATCGATGACGTTGACCAGCTCTCAAACGTCGTAAATCAGCAGATTGAATTGCTGGTGAACTATACGGCCGGGGATGGTTTTCTATTCCGTCAGCGAGCCCTTGCCGCGATCAAACGGGATCTGCAACTGAATGTGGTGGCGCTGACCGTTGCGCTCCTTCTGTCCGGGCTTTTTTCGTGGTTGCTGGCACGGCGGATTATCGGGCCTGTCGCCATTGCGTCGAAAGCGGCAAGTTTGCAGAGCCGCCGCGCGCTCGAACTCGATCTTCGCGAGGCCATGGACAAGGACGAGTTCACTCTGTTCTATCAACCCATTTATGACCTGCGGATGGACCGGATCAGCGGCTTCGAAGCATTATTGCGCTGGCCTCATCCGAAGCGTGGCCTGGTGCCACCCGACCAATTCATTCCCATTGCAGAAGACATCGGTCTCATCACTCCACTGGGTGAGTGGGTTCTCAACCGCGCCTGCGAGCAGGCGGCCGGTTGGCCGAGCGAGCTCAAGATTGCCGTCAATGTCTCGGCGACTCAGATTCGGGATCCAAGATTTGCAGAGGTTATCGCCAACGCGCTTGATGCTTCAACGCTGGCCCCGCACCGGCTCGAATTGGAAATCACGGAGTCTGTTCTCCTTGGAAACAGCGCCGAGACGGTTGCAACACTGCACAAGCTGAAGGCGCAGGGGCTGAGCATCGCCTTAGATGATTTTGGTACTGGATACTCCTCGCTGAGCTATCTGCGCAGCTTCCCCTTTGACAAGCTCAAGATCGATCAGTCATTCGTCCGTGATGCAACAGCGACAAATGGATCTAAATTAATCGTAAGAGCCATTACCAGCCTTGGAAGAAGCCTTGGCATAACAATAACGGCGGAGGGGGTCGAGACGATTGAACAGTTGGATCAAATAAGGGCGGAAGGGTGCAACGAGGCGCAGGGATTCCTATTCAGCCGCCCGGTCCCTGCTACCGAGATCGCATCAACGATCCTGAATCTGAGAGGCGGCCTCGCGAGACGTCATTTAAGCGGTGCGATGACCGGCTAAGACGAACCAGGACTTTCCTGAGTGTTGTTCGGTCCTGAGTTCGCTCTCGCCGTTGGGTTTCAATGCGTTCAGGATCCACATGGTGCGTCGACATGTTAGCAACCGAGCCACAAAGGTTCCGATCGTCGGGCGCGATCATAATCAACGGCGCTATCAGCGCGCCGCAGCTCCTGCCTACGGTTTTGTTGAGCGCTCTGAAATGAAACTCATCGAGGGCTTCCATTATAATGTCACACGGGCCCACTTCATCAATTGTTGGCGCGCCCCAGTCATGGAGGCGCAAGGGTTCTCTGAAGGAGATTTCGATTAATCGCCAGCATCCGATACTTGCTATTAAGGCTTTTTTTCCGGGGTTGCCATATAGGAGCACTATATCGTCGAGGAGCCGATGAGGATCTGGGTCAGCTTAGCTTTGCTCGCGGCCCTTTTTCCGCTGGGCCAACCTTTTGCCTCGGCAGCGGCGGAGACATCAGCGGATGCCACGGCGCGCGCCAGCTATCGTCGGCCGGCGGCGATCCCTTTTCCCGATCGTAATCCCTACACGGTGCCGAAAGCTGCTCTCGGGGAAAGACTCTTCTTCGATGCGCTGCTCTCGAAGTCCCGCACCCGTTCCTGCGCAACGTGCCACAATCCGTCGCTTTCCTGGGGTGATGGCCTCGCGCGTGCGGTCGGCGAGGATCCCAGCGGCCTGCCATTGCGTGCGCCGACCCTGATCGACGTGGCGTTCACCGAACCGTTGGGGTGGGACGGCAAATTCAAGACTCTCGAAGCCGTCACGTTCGGGCCGATCACAGGCCGGCCCAACATGAATTTGACGGAATCAGAATTGATCGCGCGTCTCTCCGCTATCCCGGCCTATGCTGATGCATTCGCAGCCGCATTCGGGGACGGTGCGATCACGCGACCCAGGATCGAAGCCGCGTTGGCGACTTTTGAACGAACCATCGTGGCTGGCGAAGCGCCATTCGACCGGTGGATCATGGGAGACGTGACATCCGTCAGCGCCGCGGCAAAACGCGGCTTTGAGATTTTCAACGGCAAAGCCCATTGCTCAAACTGCCACAGTGGACCATCGTTCACTGACGGATCGTTTCACGATATTGGCGTCGCAAGGAACGACGACGTTGGACGCGGTCGGCTTTTTCCGACGTCGCAAAAGCTGCGGTACGCATTCAAAACGCCGACACTGCGCGATGTCGCGCGGCGTGCTCCCTACATGCATGATGGATCGGTCGCAACCCTCGAAGAGGTCATCGAACTCTATGACAAGGGTGGGATTGACCGTCCGAGCCGCTCGCCTTCAATAAAGCCTCTATCTCTGACGGAAAGCGAAAAGGCGGATCTGATCGCTTTTCTTCAGACGCTCACCGCATCCTCGACGGATACGACTTTTCCCAGGTTGGCGCGATGACCGGTACCCCGATCGCGCGGTCGGGGAGGCTCTCAGGGGAAGTGCGGCAATGCCGCTCCCAGCAAGCCCAACACGAGGATGAGGAAACCGCCCGCCCACGTCTCCAGGGTTTCACTGCATGCTGTGAGCCGCATCGCGGTGCGGGCCAGCGCAGAGCCGACTGGCACCCTCTTCGTACGAAACGCACCAAACATGGACTACTCCGGACATCCGTTTTTTGTCTGACATTCAGTACGACACTTGCATTGAAGGCCCGTCGTCAAAATCTGTAAAATTGAAGGGACGTGCGCGATAGTCTCGCCGCACAAATCCTTGCCGGCGTGTCCCCATTAACCCAGCAAACAACCTTCGGATGCGAGCGCCGTCACATCCTTAAGATTTGTGCTAAGTTGAACAAATCGTCAGAGGCGGGCGCTTTTCCAAAAGGGGTGGTTTTTTATGTTCAGGTCTCCGACGCGGGATGCCTTTGCGGCATTCCGGAGAAGCTCCCTTTTTGCAAGGTCCATCGTGGCACTTTCTTTCTGGTTCTTGGGAACACAAGGTGCCAGTGCCCATGTCAAATGGTTCTGTGCCTATGACGCTGCCGGCCAGCCCCGATGCCTCGAAAACGTACTGTGCCAGGATTTTGAACTGCTGTTGGCTCTTGCCCTGCTCTGGTTTTTTTCCGGCTGCATGGTTGAACGGACGTCTTTGGCTGAGCTGGCGGCCCGCTCCCTCAACCGCTTCACGGACGGATTGCGACTACACACTGAGGAAATCATCCGGGCTGTCTGCGGATTTTTCTTCATCTCGCTTTGGGCGGTGGGCGGTATCTTGCTGACCCCGGAATTGAAAACGACTTCGTCAATGGTTGGGCCTTTGCAACTCGCCATCGCAGCAGGCCTGCTGTCGCGCCGCACGATGCCCTTCTCCGCGGCGGGAATTGTCGTTCTGTTCGGGCTCGCCGTTCGAGATTACGGCACGTTTCATCTGGCCGATTATCCGATCTTTTTGGGCCTTGCGGCCTACCTCGCCCTCGCTGGCTTGCAAAAAGATCTGTTCGGCGTTCCGCCACTCGATGTCGTGCGCTACGCAACCGCCGTCACGTTGATGTGGGCTTCGGTGGAAAAGTGGGCCTACCCGGAATGGAGCTTCCCACTTCTGATCGAGCACCCCGGCATGACGCTCGGGCTCGATAGTGAGTTCTATATGCGCGCCGCTGGCATGATCGAATTCACGCTCGCGTTTGCCCTAGCTTGGACGCCCTTGGTCCGGCGCGTTGCGGCTGCCATACTGCTTGGAATGTTCATCAGCGCGTGCTTCGAATTTGGCAAGCTTGATGTGATCGGGCACTCGGTGATCATCGTCGTACTGGTCGCGATACTTTCCGATAATCAGCCGAGGGAAGCCGACTATCGCGCTCCCTGGCTCGCTCCGGCCGGACTATGTGCGGCGTTGACGGTTACGCTGTTCGCCTACTATGTCGGTCATGCAGCGATCTTCAACACCTCAATTCTGTAGGGCCCTACTTTTTGACGTGCACGCCAAGCTTCATCTTGGGATGAATGCCGCACAACACAGTGTAATCACCAGCCACAGAAAAGACGACGTCGAATTGGCTGCCTGGCTGTTGATCGCCAGAATCGAACTCGAAGGTGTCTGAGCTCAAATAGGTGTGGTGCATGAGCTCACCGTCATCGTTGATAAACCGTAGGGTCTCGCCGCGCTTTATTACGATTTCTTGGGGTCTGAATTCTCGGTCCTTTTGCGAAATTACATAGGGGGAGGCGCCTAGAGCGGCTCCAGCGAGGAGCCCTCCCACTATTGCGGCTATCATCTGAAAACCGAACTTGCCTGTGCGTGAAGGTATTAGCCTTTCTCTCATTCCGACCTCACTGAAGCTAAATTCTATAAAAATGCGACCTTACCGCGGACCGCCGGAGCCCGGGACTAGCGACACTTATGACAGATTGATCTTTATTTTGCGCCTCGGTTCCAATCATTATTAGAGGAAAACTGACGCGAGGCAGGCGGCCGGCTGTGTCCACGCAGCATGTTTGCGCTTTGGCGGTGCGAGGGGACTGCCAGTCGTCGCCAGGTGTCCCTGCGGCGAGACAAACGGTGCTCCCTCATGGCATCAGCGGTTGAAAAGGTTGATTAATTGTCTTGAGATCATCAGTGCAAAACTCGTGTGGGTCACAATGAATTTCGGCATAGAGGGAGCATGACTAAACTCTCGCCTGACATCTGAAATGTTCTCTGGCGAGGCGCGGTTGCCTTAGTGGTGCTGTGTTCGTCTCACGCAACGGACTTCGCAATCCCCGGCCAGGCGGTAACAGCGTGGCGCGCTGGTCTGACGGCGTTCCGGCGCCGACGAGTCCAAGGCGAGTTGCTCCACACCCCGGTCGGTCCCCGTCAGGCGTTGAAATTCGTCAAAGACGCCGTCTTAAGGCCGGATTTGTGCTCAACGCGCTGCACATTGCAGGAATCCGTATGGGTATTTGGCTACGTTTCCAGCAGATATCCACGCTGTGAGACGGACTGCACTATGACCAATCGGGTGCCAGCCGTCCTTGAACCGCGGGACAGCTCGGGTGACCCCGCTCTCGCAGGAGTTACCGGCACACAGCCGACGCTTCGTCGGCTCGATAGCCTGCGTCCTAATACGCGGCCCCCTGTCAGAAATGCTATCCTGTCCAGAATTTCTCCGGACGGCCTCGCGGCATTGGGGGAGTGCCTTGAGCCGATCGTCCTGAAAGAGCGTATGGTTCTGCAAGAGCCGAAAAGGCATGCAAAGCACGTCTACTTCGTGGAGTCGGGCCTCGTCTCGCTAAGGGTTGTCGCGGCGGGGAGCGTGCTTGAAACGGCCGTCATAGGATCTCGGGGTGTTGTCGGTGCTTCGTTCTTGTGCGGAGGACATCTTTCGACGCATCAATCTGTGGTGCTCTTTCCCGGAAGCGCGCACAGGATCCGTGTTGAGGAATTGCGCCGGCTAGTAGAAGAGCGTCCTGAGATCCGAGAGCATCTCTTTGAGTACGTTCAAGCGCTGACATTTCAGTGCGTTCAGACAGGATTGTGCGGGGTTCGGCACGATCGTGAACAGAGGCTCGCGAGCTGGCTTTGTTTGGCGAGTGATGCTGCTGACGTTTGTGTGCTGCCAGTTACCCATGACTACCTTTCGTCTGTCTTGGGACTTCGTCGCGCTGGGGTAACGCAGACTCTAAGCCGATTCGAAGAACGAGGGCTGATCCGCAAGATGCGCGGTGTCTTGGAGATTGATGAACCCAAGTGCCTCGAGAAAAGGGCATGTTGTTGTTACAAGCTCATTTCAGGCGCCTATGCCTCGTCTCAGTCCGCGATTCCAGCAAAAGAGCTGATGGGGTAACAACGTCGCATAGGCTTCACCTCTCCAGTTCATATCGAGACGACTTGCCGAACACGGTATTGCTGCGCGGAGCGAAGAGCCGAACAGCATTTGCGCTTGACTCCTACTCAAACAAAGCAAGTTTGAGGATAGAGGTTCTAACATCGATGGCGCCAGAATCGCCTGGCAAGTGCACCGTCGCGAGGATTGCGGGAGGTGAGGAGCTTTTTCAGTCTTGCGCCGGCCCGTAGTCGCTCGCCAGGAACTGATCTTGTGTCCACTGCCTCAACGCATCATCGTTGATTGTCGAGTTGACTAGGGCATTCCAGTTCTCACCTGCCTCTTTCCATTTCGTTCTCCGGTCCGGAAGGCTCCGCAGTAACCGGAATGCGCTCGTTGCAATCTTGCTTGCCTCTTTACCTTCAGCAGCCTCGCGGATCACGTCCTTGAAAGTTTGCTCCGGAAAGATCCACCCGGCGCCCGTGAAGCGCTCAGCAAAGATGTATTCGAATGAGGCCCGAAACGTAACGGCTGCTAGAGCATCCTCGTGTTCCGTGCCTTCACTACGCACGTCAAACCATTGCAACAGTCTTCGGACAGCGGCAGCGGGAGCAAGCTGGCGATCACCGAGAGTCAGAGATACGAACATGTACGCGATGTCTGATTGAAGTTCGTTGTCCAGGGACACGTACCAGTCTTTAATCGCTTGAATAGGTGACATAAAATAATCCCGAGAAAACGACGCCAAGGCACGTGCTGAGGATCTCCTCGAGAATGAACCTAGAGCTCAGGGATGACGCGCAGAGTAGCGCGCTTCGAACCGAAGTATTAGCGAAGTGTCTACCACCCGAACCGCCGAATGCAACTGCTCGGGACTGGATCGGTGCTGGTCAACCTGCCGCTCGAGCTCTTCTACGAGGGCGGAGAATAGGCCGAAATCCGCCGCGTCGGCGCGACGCTGGGCCCGCGCGCGCCGGGCTCAGCGTCACACGCCGCTTCGGAGTGCAGACGTCGCGAGAGCGATCTTCAAATCTTAGGTCGCTGCGTTTGCAGGAAGATTGAAAACTACCATACGCGCGTGAATATATCCCCACCCTTCAACCTGCTAGGCTTGCCTTTGTTATCAACGTAGAACAGCGTCCAAGACGTTGGCATCTGAGACCCCTTAATTGTTCCAACCCAGCGGGTAAAGGAATTGCACTGGGCAAAGGTAACAACAAAATACAAGCCGGTTGGACTAACGGATCCCGCTGCAGGATACGGGATGCCCTGGCACGCAAACCCTTGAGCATGGTTTGTGAAAGTCCCTTGTATCGTCCCGCTATTGGCGGACCAAATAAGCAGTTCCGAACCTCGTTCATTTTTCCAGTATGAGGGAGCGGGAAGCCCCTGCGCCATGGCCTCGGCGGAAAGCAAGAAGGATTGGGCGAGCAGCAAAAGCCCCAGAAGTCTCTTCATATTGAAGCCCCAAAATTAGTCGCTTAAAGATCATGTAGTGTGGTTCAACTTGAGGTCATGTTCGCTGCTCTTATCTCGCATTAGGCAACGGAATGCGGCGCATATGCGCCAGGTAGCGCTGGATCGCGGCGGAGTCGGACTCCGTCGAGCCCCCCGGCACCGTTACCCCGACATGGTTCCTGGCGGCCGCGCGCCGAGCCCACTGCTAAAAGTGGATCAATTCGCCGGAAAGCACCAATGCGACACGGGCGGCGAAACACTGACCGACTACGACTTAATGGGATTGAACATTCATCCCGAATGGTGGCTACCGACGGTTCTTGTCCTGGCCGGTCTCAACATCGGAGACTTCGTCAGCGTGCTGATCAAGGCTGTGATGGGTCGCCGAAGCGTTTCGTCTTGATCGGCGACGGTTAACGAACTCGTTGATAGCATCGTAAGCCTGAAGCAAAGGCGGCGTCAGCGAAAAGAAGACGCCCAGCCCGATCGCGATGACAACGTGGCGAAGAGAAGAGCTATCATCCTCTTCGCTTGATGGTTCGGCGTTCTCCTTAATTAATGCGGGTGAAAGCCTACCGGCGGTGCCGTTCTGACGGCTAGATTTCCGCGGTTTGCGCGGAGGAATCATGACTAGTACAAAGAGGACGTTGATCAACAACCAAATACTTAGAGCTATAAGAATCGTTCGCATCAAGTGTCCCAACCCGCTTGCCAAACAACGCTGCGAATGATCGATCCCGTAATCGGCCTCGATCGTGTGATTATCACATACCTCAGAAATCAATCGGTTAGCCTATCGCCTCGGAGGTGCATACAGCCACGATCGAATATGACGAAGCGCGTCTGCATGTTGTCACCGCGAAGTCCACAAAAATGCAACGGCAAGCGTGGTAGACGCCAGGAGACCTATGAGCGCCGTGAAATCTCATGTGCAAATCTCTTTAGTTGGGCTGTTGGCCGCGAGCTGCACGAGATTGGCCAGCGCGAATATCCAAGAAAGATGACGGTCCCGTTTAACGCGGAAGAAGCGGCGCAGAAAGACAGCGCACGAAGGCCCTCCTGCGCTGATTATCATCGCGACTGCCATCTACCGGGATCAGTATCATCAACCATAATTGGAATGCCGCCCGGATACTTGCTGCGGCATGTGCCAAATCGGCGACAAGGAGCATCAGCGCGGCAAAAAACGCGCATATGATGCGTTTCATGAAGTTTTCCTTCACGTTATGTGGGAAATGCGTGAAATCATTGCGCGGCGATTCTAGGTCGCTAAAAAATCGGGACCGGAAAGTCGGGAGATCTGTCTGCGCCGGCGGGAGACCCCTGCGGGGCTTACTCGCGGCGATTGTGTCGGCTATAGGATTGTCCCGAGCCGTCAGTAGTTCTGAACGCCGCACCCCAGAATGACCCACCCCACTCGTCGATGGCTGCTTGCCGCACTGGCCATCCTGGCGGCCGCCGGCGTGGTCTACAGAACAAGGCGCGTGACGAACTCACGGCCATGAAACTTCAGCAGGCTTCGATCGGCCGCGCTTTAGAGGTCATCAAACATCAGCAAGCATCTACCGGCCGTGATCTAGAGGCCGTCAAACATGAGCAGGCATCCACCGACCGTGATTTAGGGGGCCATCAAACATGAGCAGAAATCGACCGATCAAGCGATCGTTGCGCTGACGAACGCTTTGCGAACCTACCGCTCCGAGGTGACCGACTTCGCCGCGCAATATCAGGCGATGTCCACTCGGCTGATGCTACTCGATGTGGCGCACCGGCCGGCATCGGCCACTGCGCTGCGCCTGATGCGCGCGAAGCTTGACGTGATCGAGGAGGCCCTGCAGCGCCAAAGCATCCTGCTCGCGCAGAAACTAGTACCCACTTTTCTTGGAACGTGAGTCGTG
>NZ_AJQF01000447.1:0-11844 GCF_000261705.1 Bradyrhizobium genomosp. III
ACGCTCCACTTCCATCCTGTTCGCCGCGCGGCAGGCAGTAGTACCACTTCCCGAGTATGCGTCGGTTGTCCAACTGAACGTCGCGTCAAAGAACGTGCGGACCACGCCGTACTCGGTCGCGGTGCGCGTATCGATGTTGAAGTCTTCGCGCGCCTTAGTGAAGTAGTAGTTCGTCAGGCGGTTCTGAGCACCCTGAACACCACTGTAGTTACCGTTAAATACGCTCGCACTGAGAGACGTTTCTGCACGCAGGTAACCACCCAACTTGATGCAGGTATCAGTGCCCGGGATGTAGTAGAACCCGGCGCCGTACAGGGAGCAAATCTTCACAAACTCGACGGCTTTTGCCTTTACTGGTAGGTCGGCCGCCTAAGCCGTCCCCATGCCGATCAATCCGGCGGTTGAGCCGAAAAGAACGCTCCTCACGTTAATCATGTATTAGACCTCCAAGTTGCCTCAACTCAAAAGAAGTCGGCTCGACGTTTTCCGACGACTACCAACTGCTTTCGCCCCCAATTCATCCTTGACTTGCGGGGCCACCTCGAACGCCACCGATCGATTGACCAGCTGACTAGCGTCGCGATACGGATGATTCCGCTCTCGCCAAACAATGCCTGATCGAGCTCGTGAACGGCGCACTAACTTTGTACGAAACAAACAAACACGCGGGTTGGCTTCACAGCTGTGATCAATTGGAGGCACAACCGTCCGATCCGTACATAGAGTCGCAACGAGTGACTCGAAAACTCGCTGTGCGCGACAGCATTGCAGAGCGCCAGTGCGGTGATGAGTGGGCCTGGATCTGAGCGACCTATTGCGGAGCTCTTCGCACCACTCGCGGCGCCAGCATGGTGATCGCGATCACTACCAGCTGACGCTATCTGCACGTGGATCGGGTTTTTTGACCACAGAGCACGGTGCGATGGGTACCTACCAAGTGGCGGGATCTTACCGATATCGAGGTCGGGTCGGCCCCGCGGCGTGATCGGCAATCGACAGCCCAGTTTGCTGCAGACACGCTGGCGCAACCACGAAGCCGCGACCGCGCTTTGCCTTGATGTCACTACGGCGCCTCTTGCCTTCGAGACGGCGCTGCTTGGAGGCGAAGGTCGACCGCTTCGCGTGGCGCGGCCTCGGCCGCGCCACGGCCTTTTTGAGGATTTCCACGAGGCAGCCGACGGCGTCTTGGCGGTTGCGCTCCTGGGTGCGGAAGCGCTGGGCGTGGATCACGATGACGCCGCCCTTGGTCATGCGCTGGCCGGCGATGCGGGCGAGCCGGATCGCGGCATCCTCGGGCAAGGTTAGCTTGCGCGTGTCGAAGCGCAGCTGGGCCGAGGTCGAGACCTTGTTGACGTTCTGCCCGCCCGGGCCGGAGGCGCGGACAAAGCCGATCTCGAGTCGTCCTCGTCGATGACGAGTTCGCGGGATATCCGCAGCATGATGGCACCGTTCGTGATGTCCGGACATATCGCGGACGTCCACGTTCGGCAAATGGCGGTCATGGGAAATGCAAATGGCCGGGGCGGGCCCGGCCATTTCAGGAAGCAAGAAGCGGTCAGTTCGACTGCTAGTTCGAATTGCTAATTCGACTTGGGCGACGTGGCCGCCGGTTGCGCGGCGGCCTGCGGGGCGCGGCCGACGACGACCGTCAGCAGGCCCTGGCCCCAGAGCCGCTCGGCGGCGACCTTGGCATCATCCAGCGTCACCGCATCGACGAGGGCATTGCGCTTCTCGATATAGTCGATCGGCAGCTTGTCCTGCTGGTACTGCAGCAGCGCCTGGGCGAGCTTGGAGGAGGTGTCGAGCGCCAGCATCTGCGAGCCCTTGAGGTAGGACTTGGCCTCGTCGAGCTCCTTCTGCGTCGGGCCCTCCTCGGCGATGCGGCGTACCTCCTTCTCGATGGCGTCGATGGTGTCGCCGGCACGGTCGGCGCGGGTGCCGGTATTGCCGATAACGACCGCCGAATGCTCCATCCAGAGCAGCGATTCGAACACCGAATAGGCGAGGCCACGCTTCTCGCGCACCTCGCGATAGAGCCGCGACGACAGTCCGCCGCCGCCGAGGATGTGGTTGACGACATCGGCCGCCATGAAGTTGGGATCGCTGCGCTTCACGCCGGGGCCACCGAAGGTGATGACGGTCTGCGGCACGTCCAGTGGAACGAAGGCGCGCTGTGGCGGCTTGGCCGCCTCGATGTCGGGAACCGGCGTGAGTTTGGCTTTTGCGGGCAGGCTGCCAAAAGTGTGGTCGAGCAGCTTGCCGAGGGTCTCGGGATCGACGTCGCCGACCACCGCGATCTTCAGCCCATCCTTGGCGAGCACGCGGCCGACATAATCCTTCAGATCGGCGACCGTGAGGGTCGGCACGCTGTCCAGCGTGCCATTGGTCTGCCGGCCATAGGGATGGTCGCCGAACGCGACCTCCAGGAATTTGCGGCTCGCCAGCGACGACGGATTGGTGGTCTCGCGGCGCAGGCCCGAGATCACCTGTGAGCGGATGCGCTCGACGTCGGCGGTGTCGAAATGCGGCGAGGTCAGCGCGCTCCTGAGCAGGTCGAAGGCCTCGTCCTTGTTGTCGCGCAGCATCCGCAGGCTGCCGCGGAACGTATCGCGGGTGGCGCTGAAGGAGAGCTCGATGGCGCGGCGGTCGAGCCGCTCATGGAAGGTCTTGGAGTCGAGATCGCCGGAGCCCTCGTCGAGGAGGTCGCCGACCAGATTGGCGACGCCGGATTTGTCCTTGGGATCCTGCGCCGAGCCGCCGGCAAAGGAATATTCCATGGCGATCAGCGGCACGGTCGCATCCTGTACGAACCAGGCTTCGATGCCGCCCGGCGAAGTCAGGTGCTGGATCTTTGCGGCCGCCTGTGACGGCGAGACCGTAGCCAGCGCGAGTGCGGCGCCGGTGGCAAGCGAGAATGCAACGCGTCGAAGGAAGGGATAGGTCACGAACGCTTCTCCTCGCGCTTGGCGGCACTGGTGTCCTTGATCAGATAGCCCGTCACCGAACGCTTCTTCTCGAGCCATTTCTGCGCGACGGCGCGCACCTGTTCGGCGGTGACCGCGCGGATGCGGTCCGGCCAACTCCTGATGTCCTCGATCGACAGGCCTGTGGTCAGGGCGCCGCCATACCAGCTCGCCAGCACGGCCTGATCGTCCTGGGCGTAGATCGCTTCCGCAATGAGCTGGGTCTTCACCCGCTCCAGGTCCTCGGCGCGGATCGGGTTCTGTGCGATGTCGGCGATGACGCCGTCGACCACTTGCTCGACATCGGCAAAGCTGACGCCCGGTTTCGGCGAGGCCGAGATTGCGAACTGGGTCGGATCGAGCGAGATGCTTGAATAGCTGGCGCTGGCGGAGACCGCGAGCGGCTTGTCGACCACGAGCGCGCGGTAGAGATAGGAATTGCTGCCGCTGCCCATCAGCTGCGCCAGCACGTCGAGGGCTGCGCTCTCGCCGGCTGCGGCCGTCGTTGCGGAAGGTGCCAGATAGTAGCGGCGCAGGCTCGGCTGCTCCACGAGCGAGTCGGCCAGCGTGACGGTGCGCGGGGCGGCGGGCTCGGGCTCCTGCGGGCGCACGCGGCGCGCCGGTATCGCGGGCTGGGCCGGAATGGCGCCGAAATTGCGCTCGACCAGCGGACGGACATCGGCGGCTTCGACGTCGCCGGCGATCACCAGGATCGCATTGTTCGGCGCGTAGAAGCGGCGGTAAAAGGCGAGCGCGTCCTCACGGTCGAGCTTCTCGATCTCCTGATGCCAACCGATGATCGGCCGTCCATAAGGGTGATTGAGGTAGAGCGCTCCCTCGATCTGTTCGTTCAACCGCGCTCCGGGGCTGTTGGCGACGCGCATGTTGTACTCTTCGAGCACGACATCACGCTCTGGTAGCACGTTCTCGTCTTTCAGAACCAGGCCAGTCATCCGATCGGCCTCTAGGCTCATCATGGTCGGCAGTTGTTCGCGCGGGACGCGCTGAAAGTAGGAGGTGAAATCAGCTGAGGTGAAGGCGTTCTCGTTGCCGCCGACGCGAAGCACGGTCTGGGAGAATTCGCCGAGCGGGTGCTTCTCCGTGCCCTTAAACATCAGGTGTTCGAGAAAATGGGCGAGCCCGGATTTTCCCGGCTCCTCATCTGCGGAGCCCACTTTGTACCAGATCATCTGCGTCACCACCGGTGTCCGATGGTCAGGGATTACGACCACCTGCAGGCCGTTGCCAAGCGTAAAGCTGGTGAGGGGCATGGACTTCGCAAGAGTCTCGGCTGAGGCGCCATCTAATAAAAAGGCGCGCATCAGCACCAGTGCTAGAACGCAAACGATCGTTCGAGGTGAGGACGTCGGCAGCATTGACAGCAGTCGCTGTCGAATTTTCGAAACGAAAGACCGATCGTGCGGCCGATTGGACGCGGCATCATTATCAATATCGTTCGTCAGCTGCGGGATCGGGACGGCTTTTTGCAAGCTACATTGCATTTGGGTCTGGATGAGGAATGAGGTCATCATCGAAGTCATCTATAGGATGCTCCATGCTTTTGGCTATCAATCGACAGATCGCGCTTGCTCCAGGGGAATACCATCGGCCGGCGCGTCGGCGGCTAACCCAAAAGCATCAGTCGTGCCAAAGAAGAAACTGTTTAAATTACAGCGTGGTCACCCGAAGCACTCTGTCCGTATCTTTACACATCGTCGTACATCAGACACGGTGTGGCTATCTAGGGACCCCTCTTTTGCGGACCCGCTTGGCGTTACTGGTGCCGACCACCATGTGTAGCAGGAGACTCTGGAATGGCATGATCGAGTGCATGGGTGGCCGCGATCAGCGCCAGTCCGAGAGCTTGTGCAAAGTCCCCGTGCAGTGCCACAAGCGCGCGAGTTTTCATGCGCTAGACTAAACATGCGATGGCAATTCCTCGTGACGTCGAGGCGACAGTTTTCCACCGCGCGCGACATCAAGCATTCACGTGTCGAAAATCGTCGCGAGCGTATTTCTTTTTCTGTTAGAAGCGCCGGCATTTGTGAATGCGTTCGGTCAGGTGCCCATGCTCTCCCGTAAATCTGGATTTAATCCCGCTGAGACAATCGATTGGCGCCTGCGCTTCGAGATTCTTGGCGTGCGATCGTTCTTAGGTCCGCCTGCCGAAGAGGGTTCAGCTGTCCGCACCAGATGTTCGAATGGATTTGAAAACTCACTCGAATGAGCAAAGCGCGTAAGGCTTTCCTCCGGCCGCGGCGGTTCTCTGCCATAGGCAAAACCCGCCGACATTCGAGTTCTAGCGCCCCCCCTTACCTGTTCTGACCACGTTGGGCGGAAGTCGTTAGGGTCCTCTGCGCCTCGGCAGAAATCATATGCGAACTTGACTGAAGAACTCCTAGTGCCAGTGAGGCATGCTCATGCGCGACCAGCTCGGGCAGGCGAGCATGTCTGATGTGCAGGCTTGCCTCGACGGCGGTGCGGTCAAGATCGAGCCGCAGCGGCATAATGTTGATGAACAGGCCCATCGTGTGGCGGCACCGGCGCCGCCATGCATGCGGCCGAACAGCACCGTGCGAACACCACCTGCTCACGGCCGCTGCTGCGCGCCACCACCTCCCCCACATCAGGTGGCAGAGGCTAGCCAGGGTCACATCAAGCCGCCGCGCCTGGCCGCGCACCCGCGCATCCTGCGGCAGCGTCCGCCGTCCCTCCGTGATCCCGCTGCCGTCGCCGTCGGACCTCGCTTAAGCCGAACGGCCGGCCCGGCTCAACCATACCTGCGAGCCACGTCCGGAAGAACTCCTCATGCGCCTTTGCATCAACGCTCACGCGCGCCTCCGTCACCACATTGCAAAAGGGATGTGGGATTATCAGGCTATGCTCATGTCCCTCCAGCACGGCCAAATAGCACTAGGCCTACGGAGATGCGGCCAGCGGTGTTTTAGGCTGCCCTTCCGCCGAGAGCGGACCGAACTCGATGGCCTGCCGCTCGAACAAACTGCGATAGATGCCACCGGGTTGCACGATCAGTGCCGGATGCGTGCCCTGCTCGACGATCTCGCCGCGATCGAACACCAGGATGCGGTCGAGGCCGCGCACCGTCGACAGGCGGTGCGCGATTACGATCGAGGTGCGGTCCTTCATCAGCCGTTCCATCGCCTCTTGGATCAACGCTTCCGATTCCGAATCCAGGCTCGACGTCGCCTCGTCCAGGATCAACACTGGCGCATCGGCAAGGAACGCGCGCGCCAGCGCAACGCGCTGCCGCTCGCCGCCCGACAGATTTACGCCGCGCTCACCCACCAGTGTGCCGTAGCCCTTCGGCGATCGTATGATGAAGTCATGCGCATTGGCGAGCCTCGCCGCCTGTTTGATCGCCGCTATGCTGGCGCCGGGTCGGCCATAGGCGATGTTTTCAGCCAGCGAGCGGTGAAACAGGATCGGCTCCTGCTCCACGATCGCGATCTGGCTGCGCAACGATCGTTGCGTGGCCAGCGCGATGTCCTGCCCGTCGATCAGGATCCGGCCGCCGGAGACGTCGTAGAGCCGCTGAAGCAGCTTGACGAACGTGGTCTTGCCGGAGCCGGAGCGGCCGACCAGACCGATCCGCTCGCCGGCGCGGATGTTGATCGACAATCCGTCGTAGAGCGGCACGCGATCGCTGTCATAACGGAAGGTGACGTCCTCGAACGTGATCATCCCACCGTGAATGTCGATCGGCTTGGCGTCGGGGGCATCGACAATTCCGATCGGCTCGCCATAGATGGCAACCAGTTCCTCCATGTCGTTCACCGAGCGCTGCAGATTGTTGATGTGCATCCCTACTTCACGCAAATAGGCGTGGATGATGTAATAGCTTGTCAACACATAGGTGACGTCGCCCGGAGAGGCGCGCCCCGCTATCCACAGCAGGATGGCGCCGCCGATCACCGAAGCACGAAAGCACAAGAGCATCACGAGCTGCACCGTACTCGTGCCGTTGGACCGCAGCCAGGTGCGCTGCACCCTCGCCCGCCAGCGTCTGACGACACCGTCAAGCCGCGCATCCTCACCCGCCTCAGCACCGAAAGATTTCGCCACAGTATTGCAAGTGAGCGCGTCCGCTAGCGTGCCGCTGACTTTGCTGTCCCAGGCGTTGGAGACACGCGCCGCCGGTGCGATGTAGCCAATCGTCAATGCCGTCGTGATGGCAACATAGATCACTGCGCCGAGGCCGATCACGGCGCCGAGCTCGGGCCAATGCAGGCCGAGCAGGATCGTCGAGCCCACGAGCACCGCGAGCGACGGCAACAACGCCATCAGGATCGAATTGTTAAGCAGGTCGAGCGCCCACATGCCGCGGGTGATCTTGCGCACGGTCGAGCCGGCGAACGAGTTAGCGTGCCAGTCGGTTGAGAAGCGCTGCACGCGCATGAAGGCCCCACGGGCCACATCCGACATGGTCTTCAGCGTGAACGGCACGATCGCCTGCAAGCCCGTAAACCGCAACATAATCGAGAGCAGACCAAGGGCGAGGATACCAGCGAACGCAATCAGTGCCGCATGTCGCGCCGCTTGGTCGGAGGGGCCCGACGTCAATGCATCCACCAGACGGCCAGAATAGACCGGCATGAACAGGTCGGCGACCGTCGCCCCTAAGAAGCCGACGAGGATAATCGTGGCACGGACTGGCTGCTTCAGCCAGTGCTCCAACGCAAACGGGAGAACCAAGCCGATTGCGGCGGGTCGTTTGTCATCTTGACTGGCCATGGCGCTATGGGTTTGTGGCACACGCGGTGTAAAAATCGTTCGATCCAGACCCGATGTGCCCAATGCTTGGCGCGCCGTACGAGGGATGCGATAAATGCCCGGAGTCTGGGGGCTGCGGCCGAAATCGTCTACCCATTTCACCCACTCGTCGCGTAAGCGCTTAGCCGAAGCGCCTCACGCTTTGCGAGCTCCTCGTAGCTGAGAGCATCGATTTGAGACAACAGCCAGGCTTGCGCGATCCGAGCTTGTGTGAGCCAGGTAGGCGGGATCGGCGTCACTCATCTTTGCCCGCCTGCAGAAGCATGGAGGTGTTCACCTAGCTCCGGCCTCGGCCATGGCTGTACGCAAAGGTGCATTTCGATGAAGGAAGTGTTCAGCATATGGCCGCCGGAAATTTTGCGTTAGGGGATCACGGCGCGACTTCACCTGGAAGATCACCTCGGCGTCGATCCGGGTGGAGGTCATAGCAACCCGAACTTCCAACGTGCCACAAACGATCCACCGCCGTGCTCGCTGATCGTTAATTGCCGATGGCCCACTGGATAAATGGACGAATTAACCAGTGAGCAGCTCAGATCGTTACCCTTTTTCATCTTCTCTCCTCGGGCGCTTGCGCTTTGGTACTTTGCGAGACTCCGGGTTGCGGAGTCGCACAAACAGACCCATAGCAAGCCTTCTGACCCTTGTAGTTGGCGAGCGTTTGGACCGATTCCGACATAACCTCCTGTTTCAGGTTGTCCGGGATAGGTGCGGGGCCGTCCAGCGACTTCAGCGTCACCTCGATCAACTCGATCGCGCGATCCTTGTTGCCGCTCTCGTAATAGTACTGAGAGATAGTACTGAGCGACCGCCGGATAGGACACGAACTTAGGGGCCTCGCCGCATTGCGCAGGATTTATTGCCAAAATCTGTCCGGATAACTCATTGCCCATCGCAAAGCGCTGGGCCTGCGGCAAATGAGAGTTGTCAATCGCCGGATCAAAGATTTGGCGTAGCGCCCCGGCCATCCACATCGCGGATTTTTTGTTGATCGCGTCACGAACCAATTGGCGCATCACCGGCAAGCCGGCCTGCAAGTCGCACATTTTGTGAAGCAACAGATCCGCCTGGAGCACGCGGAAGTTCACGTCATCCGGCAGAACAGCGACGGCTTCTTCGACCACCGAAAGCGCCTTCGCCCAATCCTGCGCCTTCATCGCCGGCGTCAGTTTGGCGAAGATCGGCATTGTGCGTTCGCCCTTGGCGATCCGCTCAGCATCGGCGGCTTTCGCTTCATCGCTGATGCGCCAGCTGCCAGCCAGAATCTTCGGCAAAACCTCTTCGAGTTGCGTCGGGGAACCGATAAAGGCGATGTGGCCATCACGGTCGACGACGAACGAGGTGGGAATCCCGATAGAAAAGCTGGAATCCATCCAAAGCTCATCCATTTCGCGTGTGTAGTCGAGCCCGACCCGATAGTTGAGATTCGGCAACTTTTCGGTCAACCATGCGTCCAACTTGCTTCGGGCCTTTTCCGCTGTTTGAGCGCGCTCACCAGCTGCTATTCCGAGGACCTCAACTCCGCTATCTCTGTATTTCTCTTGCAGCTGTACCAGATCGGACAGCGCCGCCACACACGGTGCGCACCAAGTTGCCCAAAATTCGACGATGTACACTTTCCCGAGCTGGAAGCTCGTGAGGGGCTGACCACGCAGCCAGTTCTCCACCTTGATCGGGGGAGCTGGGGATTCTAAGCCCAGCGCCATGTTACGCTCCAAAGTTATTGTCAGAGACTGCGCGACGTTTTGTGCTCGCTGATCTCCGATCGCGACCGCGACCGAGAAGTGGGGTGCCGTGGTGTGGACGGGCTGCCGAACGAGAGCCGTAGCGAATGTCGGTGTCGCAGCGCTAAGCACGCCGACACACAAAGTTACAAAGAACGAGCTCGTCCTCTCACAAGCAGGCCACATCGGTTCAAGGAAGGAGAGCATCGCTCGACTCGCATCTGGGTGTGCTCAGCACTTTCAGTACTGCTGCACCTTAGTAGCAACGTCCGTGCCAGCATCGTCTGCGCGCATTAAGTGCCTAATTGCGCATGAATAGCTCAACGGCAGTTCACGGCGACCAGTGTTTTGAACCCGACGGGCTTTGTGCCGGTGTCGGAATTTGGACAAGAATTGCGCACTTCGCGCCGCCAGATAACTGATTTGATGTTGTGAGCCGCCGAACGGAGACTTGGTAATCCCTGTCCCCTAGCAAACAGGATTAGAGGCGAGCGACGATTTAGATTCGACTCGAACGAGCCGAAGCCCGTTGACCGGGGACACGTGTTCTGGTCGATGACGCTGGAACCATTCGCCTGAACCTGCGGACGGTGCCGCGGATCAGGGAGGCTCTGAAACTGTGAGTGACTTAGGACGCGCCTAGTCGTCGGGCGCGTCCCCTAGCCACAACGCACTGCGCCTCGCCATCGCTCCAAGCGGTTCCTGCACAAAAACTGGTACTTCGATTAGTTTGCTGTCCAGCCGCGTGTACCAGGCGTCCATGATGCCCCATCCACTTCGAAAACCGTTTCCGTCGTATCGAAACAGACGCCGCCGATCGCCTCGATGGAGCACAGGCGTTCACCTCCAGGTTGCTGACCGGGAGGCCGGCTGGCACCACCCGCTGGCGGCACGCATCACTTCCTTGCCGGCTTGAAACTCTTTGGGAAGCTGCGGGCCTGCAAGACCCATCGTGTCACAGCTGGATGACAGGTATCGAAATAAGTAGACGGAAAACCCTGCAATATGCGATGTGGCCGACATCGACACAGGCTATGGCAATGCGATCAATGTCATCCATGCCATTGGCGAGTATGAAAGGACCGGCGCCAGCTCCGTTGTCATCGAGGACAAGACATTTCCCAAGGTTACGAGCCTTGCTGCGGAACGTCCAGATGATGATTTATGGCAATTTCGGATCCGGGCCTCAAGCACAGCCTTGAGGGACACCTTCCGCCGTGTCATCGCTGATGGCGGCGTCCAGAACGTCCACAAGGATATTGTACGATAGAGGAACTCTTCAGACTGCAGAGAATGGACGAGATTGAGGCAGCTAAAACGCGCTTCCTGCGCTGATGCAGTGCTGCAGGCCGACTCTAATCTCGCCTGAACGGCTGTCGCTGCAATCTCGACGGGTTGGGGCGGCACGTTCGTCGGGCTACGACTCCATTTCGTTGAATGGAAGACTATCGGGCCCTGTCAGTCAGCATCTATTGCGTTTGGCTCGAGGCTGATAGCGCAAATGGGCAGCGGAATCGAACGGCGGCAGAGCCAGCGGAACGACGGCGCTCGGGTCAGCGCCGGCAAAACCCGCGCAGTTTTGTGATGTTTTTATGTCGGTTATAGCCAGTGGTTTGATGACCATCGAAATGGCTGCCTTCGCGCATGAGAGCTCGTGCGCTTGTGGCATACAATGTGCGCCGGATCCGCGTCGAGCGCGGTATTCCGCAAGAGCAATTGGCCTACGATGCAGGTATTGATCGCTCCTATATGAGCGGACTTGAGCGCCAACAGGCAAACCCGACAATTGATCTTCTCGATCGCCTTGCCGGGACGCTCGGCGTTGCTGTCTCCGAGCTGTTTGTTCGGCCATCCAAGGGGGCGCCGCCACCTGCTACCTTACGTAAAGGTCGCAAGCCGAAGCCGCCACGCCGCAAAAGGACCTAGCCCCCTGACAGCCCCGAGCCATTGACGCCGATCTTGTGCGGTGACCAAGCATCAATGCGCTCCGAGGCGGATTTTGTGCGCGGCCGCCCCCTGTTTCGCGGCAATCCCGCGATGGACATCGAATAATGTGATGAATGTTCAATCTGGCGCCGGAGCGGACAATGGCGGCTCAAGACGACGAAGTTCCTTTAAATGCCATCCGCGCTTTTGTGACCGTCGCACGCGAAGGCAGCGTCACGCGCGCCGCCAGCAGCTTGGGAACGACGCAGAGCTCGGTCAGCCGCTATTTATCCGTCCTGCGGGACTATCTCGGTGCGGACCTCATCGCGCGGCGCGGTCGGCGCAGTGATTTGACTGAGTTCGGAAGACTATTTGCTAACGCAGTCTCTGAACCGCTCGAGACAGTGGGCTTCACCGCCAAGAGAATGCGGCGGGGGGGG
>NZ_AJQF01000448.1:0-51062 GCF_000261705.1 Bradyrhizobium genomosp. III
ACATCGCTATCGACTTTTGCTTCCTCGCTTCTGATTCCAAATCTGCAAGCGTTCTCTGCTGAAGCTGGCGGCGTTATCGTGGACGTCATCAGCTCGCTATCGCTGCCTTCATCTTCGGATGACTTCGACATATTGATTACACGTGACCTTTCCGTCATCGAACCCGCCGACAGTTGGGAGATCTACAATGAGGAGCTGGTATGCGTCGGGCCGCCAAACCTGGTCGCGGGCAGAGAGCTCTCGATCGTTCGCTCAATCCCGATACTGAACATCACATCACGACCCGACATCTTGCCAACATGGCTGAGGGCCATGAACCTGTCCTCAAACGACATACGAGCGGGCGCGCGGTACGATCATAATTATCTTGCTCTGCCGGCAGTCATGACAGGAAAATGCCTTCTTGTCGCACCGGAAATCATCGTCAGTGATCTAGTGCGAGGGGGCGCCTTGCAAATCATCCCCGGCTCACGCGCTCCAAGTGGCATGCAATATCGCGCCTTTGCGGTGGATCGCAGCGAGCACCCCGAAATCGCTCGTTCTTTTTGCCGGTGGGTCGCTCGTCTTTGCAAGAGGGCGACGCTAGCGCAGGCTACCTGAAATGCCTCTCGAGGTCTCTTCAATGACTCTGCGGGAGATCGATGTACCGGCCCCATTCACGTCCAGGGCACTCAACTTCAGAGACAATCCGAACAAGACCGCCGGTGTCTTCGTCCGACGAAGATTACGTTTCTTTTGCAGCAGTCCGAAAACAAAGGACGGCGCGAGAGATCGGAACGCAAAGACCTCATCTTATCGCCGATCGAGCGACGCCAGCAAATGAATTGGTTGCACGGAATCGAGGCCATGCCATTTAACGCCCGAGAGCTCATGAACTGTCATCCTTGCCTTTGTCGAGCAATGCGCGGCAGCGAAGGCGCATGAGACGCCGCCCCAGCTTAACAAGCCGAATGGTTCGGCTGCGCAAGTCGTCTGTTTTCCAGCCCCGCTCGCCAATACGATGGCTTCCAAACAGACCTTGCGCGATTTGGCGATAGCTATTTCCTTGCTGCCATCCATCCAGTGCGCGCAGCGCGAGGATAAGCCGACGCCGCTTCAAAGCTGGCAAAGCAAGAGGAGGCGTTCCGAGCGGCCGATGCTCAAGGGCGAGCCAAAATCGACGTGCGGCCTGCAAGCGAAGCTCGAAATTCGCGTCGAGCGGCAGGTCGAGCACGACAGCAGACCCGCTCGCCGGAAGGCTCTTCAGCCAAAGGCGATGCTTCGCGCCTCCGAGCGGCACGATGGCATGCCAGCCATCCGGCGCGCGACCAACCTCGCTGCCAAGCAGATTGGTGAAATCGAGCTGGTAGCTTTTGGGCGCCACGCAATTGGCCGCCCGCATAGGCAGTACGGTCGACAGCACTTCGGGTGCCCAGAAGACTGCTTGCTTGTCGAATGTCTTTTGCGGATCAGCTGGAAAACGAAAGCCCCCACTTCCGTCGCAAGTGGCTCGTTGTTGCGCTGGATCGTTGGCGGCGAGACAACCGCCTATAATCCTCTTGGTAATCGGGATCCCGGCGCAGCCACTCCCAGGCCACGTCGGCAGCTTCTGCCTTCTTGAGGTCGCTGTATGCTTCCTCAGATCTCCAGTCAGTACCCGGCATCGCACCATTTCCCCGCAGGCTTTCACACGAGGCGAAATGCAGCTGAAGATTGTGGCCGTTTCCGGTTATGTGCTTACGCGTGCGAGCCTCGCACGCACTTAATCGATGGAATAATCGTCTTTTGCGATTGCGAGGAATTCCCTCGATGCTGGGATCGGCCGTGTTTACTGCTTTGGCCAACCGCCACGCAGCAGATCACGATAGCCATGGCCTGCTAGCCACTTGGCCCGCGTCAGATGACTTTCGAACGTGCGTCGCGTACGATCGGGTTCAACGGTCGGCTCAAGCCCAAGCACAATGCGCGCGATTTCGCGCCAATCTGCCTTGTCAGCGTCGGCATCGAGAAGTCGCATGTAGGTGACAGCGTGCTCCTTGTCATATGACGTGAGCTCGTGCGCGCTGGGCGCCAATTCTGCGATCTTCGGGTCGGCCGGCACTGACTGAAACTCCTACCGAACTGAAAAATCTATCGAATTCCGTGCAACGATAACCAATTTGGGGGCGTAGTGGTACCGCCCGAATCGTCGCAGCGCCAAACTCATTTCGCACCAAGACCGCGATCGCATATCGGCTCACAATGACCTGGTGGCTCCATCCTGCGCATTTCCTCTTTCATCGCAGTACATACCGGAACTGATCGGAGATTTGCCTTGTAACTAGGCTGTTCTTGCTCTTTCATGCCGGGAGGGTGCCCGTGGTGACCGGCCCGCGCGCACTGGTGAAATGCCCTGGCCAGACCCAGCGCCTGGAGAAAATTCGTTTCCCTTTTCGAGCTCCAGTTCGACGATTGTCCTATCTGGTCGCGGTGCCCGGAAAACGCCGCAATACCTCTGAGCCGCCATTACTGCTCTCCGGCGAGAAGCGGGCTATCGCACCGCGAGAACGCTTGTGATGATCGACGACATTGACAAGGGTTACGGCGTCTGCGTCTCACCGTTGACCTGCCTCCTTGAAGCAATTGGGCGAGGGCAGCCAACTGCTTAGGCGTGAGCTTATCGTAATACTCTGGCTATAACCAGTGGTTTCATAATCGTCGGAATGGCTGCCTTTGCGCATGAACGCTCGTGCGCTTGTGGCCTGGAATGTGCGCCGGATCCGCGTAGAGCGCGGCATTCCGCAAGAGCAATTGGCCTATGATGCCGGGATCGACCGCTCGTATATGGGGCGCATTGAGCAGAAGAAAGAGAACCCGACCATTGATCTCCTGGATCGTATCGCCGCGACCTTGCGTATTCACTTGTCCGAATTGTTCGCTGAGCCGGCGAAGGGCGCGGTGCCACCCAAGCCGATGTCCAGAGGACGCAAGCCGGCACGCCCGTGTCGGAACAGGACGTAATTATGGAGAGAGCTATGTTTGTAGCTAACCACGGGAGCGAAACGAGCCGGAGCGGCGCCCGTGCTCCCTTCGAATCTGTGGCGGCCGAATCCGATCTCCTGCTCCATCGGATGTTGCGCCAGCACGATTCGGCTTAAAGAGCGGCCCGTAAAAAGCCGCGCATCTTCGGTGATCCTCACAGGCCAGAAGAACGAAGAGGCCGCCTGCCTCATCGCAGATGCCGGCGCGCCTACTATTCGTGCCGCCTACAGCCCCGATCTCAAGCCGATCGGGATGAATTCGCCAAGCCAAAGAACTGTTGCGGCGAGCCCCCGAACCGTCGACGCCTCCGGGATCTCGTGGGACGCACACTGAACATGTTCAGTCCTGAAGAATGCGCCAACTAGTCCGTCATTGCGGATAGAAACCGCTTTGATCGCGACCGGCTCCAGCGAACCGCCCAGCATGCCTAAGGTATGCGACAAGCGCGCCCACGCCTTTCTGTCCGAACAAACACGCGACCCCGCCTCCTCATAAGCGAGCGTGAGCGCCATCCCCAATTGCGAAGGACACTCTTGAAAGGCCTTCATCGATGATCAGGACCCTGGTGTGCCCGGGCCCACATTCATGAGTTATTTCCGCAGTGCGCGAGGCCGCTTTTAAGTTGAATAGCGCCTCGACCATCGCCGAGCTCGATCCGCTCCAGCTTTTCAATGCCGGGCCCCGATAGCCAAGAGCCGGCTCGCATTCTACCCGGCTCTCACCCGAGAATGACACCGCCTGCTCGCGCTTCTCAGCAATTCTTATGGACAAGAAAAGACGCAGGTTGCCGGCGCCGGTTAGCCGGTCCTGGAGGGATAAGCTCGAAGGCCCGGCTCCACTCGACATCGCAGAGCCACAACTTAGCCTTGAACCGCCAGCGTCTTACCAAAACCCACCGTGCCGACACTGCTAGGCAGCCTCAGCGGCCCGTGATTTCAGCCTCCTCATGTGCGGTACGCCGGCGTCAATCGCAAGCTGGTCCATGGCCAAATGTGGACTGCCAATTTTGTTCACGGGGTACGCCTCGGTCGCGCGATTGTCCCAGATTGCGACGTCGCCTGATTTCCAGTTCCAGCACAGGGTGTTCTGCGGCGCGGTGAGATAGGATTGCAGCAGTCCGAACAGTCTTTGGCTCGGATAGCGCTGCAGGCCGACAAAGTTCTGCACAGAACGACCGAGCGAGAGCATGCGTTCGCCGGTCTCGGGATGAACACGAACGATCGGATGTGTCGCTTCGTAGATCGTTCCGGTGGATACGTCGTCCAATGCCCTCTTGTCGGCTTCGGTGGCCCCCTCCGCCGCAGTGTGATCGAATGCGGCGCAGCGCACAGCCCAAAGGTTATCGGCGAGCATCCGCAGGGGATCGGGAAGATCAAGATAAGCGGCCGCCGTGTTCGACCAAGCGATGTCCCCGCTAAAACGCGGGACCGCTGCCTCCCGCAGCACTGAAATTGTTGGGCGGCGGGCACTGACGACGTCGTCATCGGTCATCTGGTCGACTTGACTGCAGGCGCGATCAGGGAGCGTCTTCCGGTTTGTTAGGTCTCCCCTTGCGTCCAGCATTGTGGGATTCGGTATCAGCGAGCCGAGCCGGAGCACCAAACGCTGTTGCTGGGCATCATCGAGATGTCTCTGATCACGGAAGAGGATGACCTTACGCTCTAGCAGCAGCCGGTTAATGGCTATGATGACCTCGTCAGACAAATCGTCCGACAGCGTAATGTTCTTGATTTCGACACCAAGCCGGTCCGCATGTTCGACGATGTCTGCACGCGGGATGACGTTATCAATGATCATTGTGCCACTCATGACGGTGCCTCTCTCTGTGAATGTCTAAACAAAGCTCCGCGATTTGTGGTGACGCGTGGCAACGAACGCGACAAGGCCGTCTTGATGACACGCATCCGAATTGTCTGACCGGTGACCACACCGCAAAATTCGCCGACTGATTCATACAGACCACCATCATCTTAGGATCTGACTCCCTCTGCGGTGCGGGCACAGCCAGTGCGGTTCGAATCAACTCGCGTATAACGCGAACAGATCGATCTGCAGCCTGATCAACAGTACAAATTATAGAGCCCGTCTATGTCCAGTCCATGAAACGAAACCAGCTTTCTTTTCGATCTCGAGTAACGTTCGCCTCGTCTGCGAACTCGTTCTTGGAAAATCCTCGAACAACGATTGCATCGTCACCGCATGCGACTGGCATGGCCTCATCCGCACGACAAGAATCGAACTCGTTAGCGGCCTGCGCTCGCGAAGTGGATGTGACAGGACGCCTCGCTTCGGTAAGCTGACTCTATCTTAAGCTGTACATTATATCTACAGCTACCTGCACGATCTGCAATCACTTCCTCGCGACTTGGAGTTGTCCAATGCGGATCGTCTTTCGTCGGCTGATTTATTGTGTTGTTCTTCTTGCCGAGCAGGAAAGCCGCGCAAAGTTCGAAGGCTGCAACTCCCATTGCAGCTAAACAACGGACTCAATCCCTCGATTTGCGAAATCTGCGCTCGTCGCCGAATGCAGGTCTTCAGGGCTGTGACCTACGTTCTTGGCTCTGTCCGGAGGCGTAAATTTTCCTTACGGAGCCCGGCTTGTTTTAGCGCAGTTGACCGCACAAAATAGAGACAGAGCGCGGCCCCCGCAGGAATCAGGAATACCGTGCGCCCCCGAGACAATGCAGCGACTTCGCGCTCTCACATTGCTAGCCGCAAATTCTGGCAGGCTATTTTCGCCTCCTATTGGCAGCACGAGGCTGAAGGCAGCGTCCGATCTAAGATCATGGGCCAGGATCCATCTTCCTGAGATCGCCCTGTTCCTTGCCTAATAACCTTAAGGCGTGTGAACATGATCACACACGCACCAAAAGTGCGGGATTTCAGAGAAGACGATGAAAGAATGCACCTTCTGCGCAACAACGCGCCCACGCGACCGAGCCATCATGCAAGATGCGCATCGCCGCAACAAAGATCCTTTTCAAAAACCTGAGATAGCGGGCGGCCCGCAACAAATTGACGAGAGATCCCCTATCGGGTACCGCGTTGAAAATTGAGAACGTAACCTACCTCCATCCGCAACCTTGCGCACTTTTTCTTCACTCATTCGCTTAGAGCGCAATAAAGCCGTGCCCGCAGCTCGCTTTGCGACTCACGCGAGCTCGCCGAACTGCAACCTGCTTATCCAGCCACTGGCGACATGTGATCTCGGCTCCTCTCGTTCGTGGCGGCGACATCAGCACACCAGCAGTGCCAGATGTCGGATATGTCTCGGCAACTGCGCGACTGAACGTTCGAGACTGTTCTTGACGTGCCGGTCGTAGGCTGCCGAGTCGTCGATCCAGCTCTCCTGCGAAACGAGATTGCGGCCGGACGAAGTCGGCTGGCCTCAGCGCACGATAGAGTCGATTCGCCCGATGCCGGGGACCACATCGCCCCGTGCTGCGATTCGGAATCCCACCGGGCCCTTCGAGCACAGCCGTTCCGCCGCGAACTTCGAGGACTGCCCCACCCAGACTAGTCGTCGGCCCTGTTTCGGGGACCGACAGGAGCAGCCCCGCAGGCTGGACCGAGCCCGTCACAGAGATGTCCGCCTCGACAGCCTAGGAAGCGTTCGAAGCTTCAGCCGAATGCGCCCCACTCGACGCTTTGGCTGGAGGCTTCGGAGCGAGGCTCGCGCTGACTGTGAAGGGTTGACCTAAAGCAGGCGGGATTTGCGAGCCTGATGCTGATGCTATCTTTCGCGCCTTACCCCTAACTTTGTGTCCGGCATGCGGCGCGAATCCGTGTCTACCTGAGCAATTGGGCTCAGGGACTGAACGGTTAGATCTGTGAGTCCAAGAATTGGCAGCAGGCAGGCGATCGGATCAACGTCCTTGAACACCGGCCTTTTTCGCTCTTAGGCACCGGCTAATTGCGCCATGTCTGCTTCGTAAGCCTATCGAACCACATCTCTGCGACATAGCGAGCGTTCGGTACGGCCCGAAATTGCGTATACTGATGGTAGTTGTCTTGGAGCCAAGTCCAGAACGTGCCGAAGCTGTAGTGATGCAGGCCATCGGGCGGCCACGGCTCCTTTGCCTGCTCCACCCACTTATCAACCAAGTGCGAAATGGCCGCTTCCGCTTCACCCTTCTTCACGGTTACCTTCCTAAGGTCTGGTTGGTTTCTCACTCCACGCCCGCGCCCTGTCCACTTCCTTCAGCGTCGGCATGCTTTCCGGTCGATCGCGATGTGACAACTCCTCACCCCGGCCCACCGGCCCTGAAAGGCGATCCCACACCATCAGGCGCCGAGCAGTTGCTCAAATTCGTGGACACATCACAAACCATCATGCAGGATCTTCTCGCCCGTCCAATCGAGAGAATACCGTTAAGCTCGCACAGTCCGTTGATGAGCGCCAGTGCGCCTCGGATAGCCGACGAGCTTCGGGCGCGACGCGCCGAGCTTTCCATGATGAAGTCAGCGGAGGCTACCTCGCTGGTGACCGAAATCGAGGACGCCCTCGCCTCCCCATTGCCCAGCAAGGGACAAGAACTCGTCGAGCGCGCAGACCTGCTCATCGAGGAAGAATTCAAGGCGATGGCGGCCGAGGAGCGCAGGCGTGCGGTGCTCCTGTCCAGGTGAGATTGGATGATGTGCTGTGCGGCGGTCTTCCTAACCCTATGGAGTTGCGCCAATCTTCGAAAGACGGCTGCGTCGTTCCAGTTGATTGAATCAATCAACACACGTAAGCTCTCAAGCTGCAAATAGTCATCGCCAATAGTTTTCAATGCTCATAGCCGAGGTGGCGCCTTCAATCGGCGATCCCTGCCCAATTTCCCGTCGAGACCTTTTCATGACTTCACCAGAAGCCCTAGACGTACTGATTCTAATCGCCCTGACGGAAGAAGCAGAGACGTTTCACGATTTGCCGTTTCATAACCTGAAAGAGGCGCCTCGACTGGGCATTTTTCCGTATCACTCCTTTGAATACGAAGACGCGAACGGCACCTCCCGGCGTGGCGCGTTGGTGAGCGTGGGCGAAATCGGCCTGCGAATCCGGGATGCGGCGCTTCGCTTTTCGGAGAAATTCTCACCCAAGCTGGTGTTGAACGTCGGCATTTCGGGCCGAATAAAGGACGCTCGGGTTGGTGACGTCGTCGTCCCCACTCACATCAATGTCATTGATTACCGAGCGGCTGCGCAGGACGACGAAAAGAATGGGTATGAAATACTTCCCGGCGGCAAACCGGCTCCCGTGAGCATCAGTGCCGGATACGTCGTAAATTCTGTCCCATTCAAGAAGAAGAACAAGCTTCCCAGCATTGACAATTTCGCCAAACGAATGGGTTACACCCTCACCCCAAATGAGCGACGGAAGCTGAAAGAATGGGAGGGCGTCAAGGACCTCGCCAAGACGCCGACCGTGGTGAGCGGGCCTTTTGCAGTCAGCAATCTGCTGATCAAATCAGCGCGCTTCAAAGAACACGTATTGAAGAACGCGGATCGCAACTATGTTGCCGCCGATATGGAAAGCGGGCTTATTGCGGATGGGCTACTTACATTGACACCGGCGCCGCCATTTTATGCAGTCAGAGCTATCAGTGACCCGGCCACAACACAGAAGCCGGAATACGATGCGATCGGCAACGGACTTATCCGCCGCTGGGCGATGTCGAATGCACTGGATACGGTCAAATTACTCATCGCTGAGCCTAGTCTCTTTGGAGACGAGCGAAAGCTGAGCGGAGTTAGTGGCGTCCCGGAAGACTACAGTCCAGAGTATCCAGGACAACGAATACTAGGCGCCCCCTCCACTTCAGATTTCGACGATCGTTTTTCGAATATGCGCATTACCGTCTCGAAAAGAGATCATGGTGAGACCGTTCTTCCAATTCGGTTTTCGAAGCTCTTGAGCGAAATATTGGAAAAGCCCAGAGCCGGGTCGTTCCTGGTCCAGGGGCGCGGCGGCGGCGGAAAGACGGCACTCCTGCGAGCCCTCCAGCTTTCAGTTAATGATGCGCACGAAGCACCCAAAACAGTGTTCCTCGACGCCCGCAAAATAATCAAGGAAGCCGGATCGGCCGATGCCGTTTCGGTTCTTCGAAGACGTGTCGATCGGGATGCTCCCGGCCTGATCGACACGAAGGACAACGTTATCGTTTTTCTGGATGGGTTGATCGGAACGGACAGCGAGCGCCCGATCATCGAGGCGCTTTCCCAGCTGCTCGCGCGCAACGAGCCAACGCTGGTGCTCGCGTTCGGAATTGATCATTATGAACTCCAAGCGGACTCAAATGATTACCCTCCGACGCCTTACCTTCACAACAGAAAGCACGACCGTACGGTCGACTTGAAAGCGATCTCAGTAAACGATGACGCTTTAGCAACGGCGGTTATTGGCGGTATCGTCCGAACGAGCGGAACGAGCACGAGCGAGTCACCCGAGGCGATCATTGCTGCGCTTCGAACGCTCGGGTTTCTTTATCTCAATCATTTCGTGGTATCCATATATCTACACAATGCCGGGAAGATGGCGTTCGAAGGCAAGAACAGCTCGGCCTTTGTGATCCAATCGATGCAAAACCTCTACGGCGACCTCTACGGCCGCTTCACGAGCCGGCAGTTCAATCTGCTTTGCGTAGCAGCTCTGCGGTCTTACTGCCGGATCCTGGTGAAAAGTGCCGGATCTCCAGAGCTTGCGACCGCGCATGACCGATACGAGAGCGACTTCGCGCTTTTTCCACGCATTGTCCAAACCGCACTGATCGCCAAGGCTGTCGTCTATATCCTCGGTGAATTCAACAATCCCAAGAGTAGCAGCGCGATCTTCAAGTCTACGGGTATTAACGAGGAGCTTTTTCTATCATTGGTGTTTGGCAACGACGTCAACAGCGCTGTCAAGGATCTCATGGCCGACCAGCGCGTCGAGGACGCAGTGCTCTCCGCAGCGCACAAGATCTCGGACACCCTTGAGCCCGCTTCACTTTCCTATGCTTTGTATCTTTTCGGACGTGCGCGCTCCGAACGGGGCAGGCTTCGGGCCGAAAAAGCTTTCGACACAGCCGCTCAAGTGTTGCTGGATCCAGGCACAATATCGCCGAGCGAACAGACCAAATTCTGGCGGCTCGCAAGACGCTCGCTCTATATCAGCCGCTCGCTAAATGGCGACAAGAAAGCAACCGACTCTTACATCGCCGCCGTCATCAGCGATCCCTATGAAGATCGCTTGAACCGGAGCTTTCATCTCGAATACTACCGTGATCACAATGCCACAGGCGTCACAGTGGCGCTCGACCATGAAGACAGAGGAGGTAATTGGCGTCGTACTCGCCAGTTGCTTGGACGACGGATAGAGGCCGCGATAAGCAGCGGAACGACGGGCGAATACGATCGAATCTGCATTCTGACGTATTTTTCGCTGGTTCGGTATCGTCATGAACTCGCGAAATTATCAACAGAACAACGCGAACAAGAGGCGGGTCTCATAAAGAGGCTCATGGCCAGCAACGTGACGTTGGGCCCAGAGCTTTCAGCCTTTCTAATCATGGTTGAACACGCACTTTCGCGCGAACTCTACTCAAGCCTTGATGCGGTGGTTGAGCTATTTGCCACGAAAGCAATACCGCGGATCGGGTGGGTTGATCGCCAGATGACGGCCGAAAAGCAGGTCGTGGAAAGTGTCGCTTCGCATGCCTATGGTGCGATGCTTCTCGTCGACCTTCTGAGCGAACGACTGACGCCGAAACTCGATCCAAAAGAAACAACCCAGATCATCCGAATCCTTCTGTATCACGATATCGCAGAGGCCTACATCGGCGACTACCGCCCTACCGACGGCGAGACGAAGTCAAAGGAGATACCAACGATGCATCGCATCGCCGCGCTAGCTACCTATCAGCATTTACCTGGCCTAGCCGCCTCGTTCAGTCACTTTCAAAGGTTTGAGACAGGGGCCGATCGGTGCGCGAGCTTGGCTCGCGATTTTGACAAGTTGGACGCCGTTTTCCAGGCGCTAGTCTATGCCAACCATTTTCCAACGCTCGATAATCGACGACAGTTCGTCACTGGCAATAAGGAGCGGATCTCAGATCCAGTCCTTCGCGAGATCGCGGATGAGATCTGGCGCCGCATTGAAAAAATGCCATTGAAGTCCACAACCGCCGCCTCCTGATGAACCTTGCATGATCCAACGACATCGCTGTGCCCTTCGAACCCAGGAAGAGGGACTAGCTGCGGCCGGCCAACACCTCTCGCGGATCCGACACCTGATCGCTCCGGCTCCCTTTTTCAGTCCGATTGGCTGCAGAACGCGTGAACTCGTTCGATAACGCCCGCGACGTCATCCAGGCCAAGCAAGTTCTTTACCTAATTCAACTCAACGTTTAGCTGGAGTATTGGGGGCTGATACATGCATTGCGATAAAGTCTTTTCGCTATTGCTAGCATTTTCACTTGCGGCCTGCGGAACTCAACTGCCTGACTTGACCAGCCAGCAGGCACTTCCTCGGGACCGATTGATCGGCGCAATACACTGCGAACTCGCCGACGCCAGCCGGGAACAGCTTTTTCACAGGACCGATCGCCGTTTCCTGATCGACTGGGAAGCTGCTTACACAATTACACTCAAAGGCAACGAGACCGGCACACTCGCAGCAGATGCCAACAAAATTCCGATTCCCTTCGATAGGGTCGATTCAGCCTGAACGTCTCCGACATCGATTTTCGTGCTGCCCCTTGCGCCGATACTTATGCAACTGGAACTCATCCTTTTCTGCGCGGCAACATCGGCTTTGGTCAATGGCTGAACGAGGCGCTCGATACGAGCATCTCGGATGGCTTGATCGCAAACCGTCCGGACCGCCTCACCAGTGTCGGCATTTGTCGTGCTCGCGACGGCCGGCGTTAATCCGGCGTTCACGATCGCCCCACGGCCGATAACGATTAACCCGTCTGTCGGCGTGTCGCGGGAGGAAGACAACAGTGTCGACGTCGTGCTGGCCAAGAAGTCGTCCGGGGGTAGCGGTACCACGACTGTTTCAAAGGTGAAAACGCCCGATCAGGTGAGGAAGGTCGAACAGTACAGAAGGGAAAATGAGAACGCCCGAGAGACGATCGCTCAGGCGGATGCCTATTTCGATACGGCGGACGGCCGTCGGCTCGCGCAGCTTCAGGCACAGATAGAAGGCAAGGAAGCAGCGATCACCAGTCTCGGTGTTGCTTTACCGAGCGGGCTGGCGGCACCCAATAATCTGGAGGTGCCGAACGACTAGCCGCTCCGCTGGCGGAGAAGCAGCATCGCGCCCTTAAGGACGAAGCGGTTACGGTAATCCGTCGAGCCAAGGCGATATAGCAGCCGTTCAAGCGCATAGCGGGTAAGGAGAAGGTCGAACGGCTGGTTACGCTCCTTGGAAAGCGTGAGCAGCCGCGCACGAACCGAGGCCGCGACATTCTTGGGTGGGTTAGCCATTGGCGATCATCGCGTCCATATAAGGCTGCATGGCCTTCCAGACCCCGGCCTTGCGCGCGAAATCCGCTATCTCCGAAGGCTTCGCCTTGCGGGTTCGCAGGGCCTCACGCATGCCTTCGAGCGCGAGGTCGAGGCCGGTACTATGACGATAGCGTGTCCCGGCGCTGCGTCGGTAGCGAAAAACATCGACGACGGTCTTGGCGGGGCTGAAGATCTTCACCGCGCAACCTTCGATCGTATGCGTCTCGACACCCTCCTGAAGGCGTTCCGAGCTGAAGCGAACGAACTGCATGGGCGGATTGGTTGGACGGGGCTGGCGGTCTTTGGGACCGATGGCGAGCCAGACCATCGAAGATAATGGTGTCGGTCAGCTCATGGAAGGCGAGGGCGGAGGTTAGCGCGACGACCCCTTTGGGCACGCGCTTGGCGGCTTCTGCGAGGGAATGATGCGTGTCGATGGGCGCATCGGGCAGTTGGTAGAGGCCGCGTCCGAGCTGGACAACGAGGCCCTTTTCCTTCATGCGGGCGATAGTCGCGGCGGTGACGCCAGCCGTGGCAAGCTCGGAGGGTCGCGCGATGCCGCGCGCCTTGAGGAGTTCGATGGCACGGTCCTGTTGTGTCGAAATTGACTTGGCCACGGCTTTGATCTTATTTGTCGGATATACTTGCTATATATCATACACTTCATATCATTCCCGCCCCTCGCTAGTAACAGGTAAACAACCCAGTTCCCAGGTATGTATTCAATTCGACCTCGCATCTGAGGGACAGGATTGCTCTCGCTTGTTTTCACGAGATCAGGGGTTATTGCCCGAATATCGTAGGTAAGGTCGACGTCCTCCGAGAAGCGGCGGATTGCGCCGGAAAGGGACTTCCGCCCTTGAAAACGAGGTGCTCTCCCAGTGGAGAGGAAAAGAGTGCGTTCAAGCCCCAAACAACGCAGACATCTTCTCAAGGAGATGTGCCGGACGTCCTGAATTGGAAGCAGCAACGCCGAGCGCGTCTCGGCGCTCGGCGTCAGACAGGTTTAGGAACCTGTCAGACATGTAGTTCGCTTACCGGCCTGGCAAGCCAAGTCGGCAATGAAGACGCCGCGGACTTAAGTTCCCTCACTTCGGTCGGTGTCAGTTTCTGACTGACCGACCGCAATGCTCGTTCTGCCATCTTGGGACCAAGCCAGGCAAGCGCACGCACCACCTCACCAGCACGACGGTTCGCCAGCGTAAGCTGCCAAAGCGGCGCATGCTTGAGCTGGACAACTTGCTTGCCAAGGTGGAGCTCGCGAGAAGGACCAGAGGTCAGGTAAACCTGACGGACAGGTACCTGCGTTGTCAAACCAAGATGGTTGGCCGCCGCCGCGCCGCTAGAAACAATGGTCTCACCGCTGCGAGCCTTGGTTTCCTCAACGACTTTTTCGACCGACGGAGCTCTAACCCCGAAACGGCTTTCGACCGGACGCAGATACACCCCTCGCCTCGCGCGCAGGAGCTTTCCTCGCTCGGCAAGACGCGAAAGGGCCTGATCGACAGCAGCACGCTTTCCAAGGTGCAAAAGCGCCTTGGCAGCAATCGGTGCGCCTTCGGGCAGTTCTTTGGTGACTTCCAAAATCCGGGTGCTAAGGGCGGTCATGGCTCTCACTCCAGTGTCAGAAACATAGGAGAACTTCTGACACGCCCAAGAGCTAGATTTCAAAAAGGTCTCAAATCAAGGATTTACCCTAATTGAGACCGATTCGGCCTTTTTTGGAGGCAAAAAGGCGGTTCCTGCCCTCCCCGTCCCAACGTGCTGGGGCCGGGACCGGTATTCAGACGGCCTGGTTATCGGCGGAGCAACCGCAATCGCTTCCCTATGATAGGAACTACCGACCTTCAACGAGGATTGCCCGCCTCCCACCCACGAAGATCTCCAGATCCCGGGAAAACAGGCAGACGAGATCGACACGGCGGCTCAGCGACAACGAAATTGCGCTGTTGTAAGCCGCGCCCCTGTTTGCCTCTGCCGCACCGGATGCTGTTGTCGCGACAATGCGGTAAGACCAGCCCGCGCACTTATAGGAGCTGGACGTCCTCGATCGGCCGAACGCAACCGCTCCATCGTGGGCGCTCTCGTTATCCGCCATCGCTTGCCGAACCCGGCTGCCAAAGTCCTCGCCAAAGACAAAGCCTCCACTCAGCATCGGAACGCGAAGCATCGAAACACAGTCCGGCGGCTCTTCGCTTCCGGTGAAGAACACGACCAGCAAAGGGTAGCGAGGAAGACCTTCAGAATGTACTTTCCGAAGCAGCGCTTCGATATCCATTTCCTCAGACATTTGCTTCGGACATGCCTTCAGGCTTTTCGATCTCAGTTATCATCATCGTTGCGGCCGCGGTCTGGGCAATTTCACTCCTGTACTTCGGAGTAGACCTATCCTGGGATTACGCCAAGCCATTTTCGGTCACGGTCGCGGTCGTTACCGGCCTCTTGACGGCCTTCGACCGGGTACTGTGGCGGCACTGGCCGTTCCGGCTTTTTCACAAGACACCCGACCTCTCCGGCGAGTGGGGCGCTGAATTATTGTCCTCCTACGCCGAACAGGGTGGCCGAGAGAACAAGACGATCACCGGCACCGCCACGATTACGCAAACCTACACATCGTTATCGGTTCGATTGGTGACAGGCGAAGAGCCCAACACAAACAGATCCTTTCAGCTTGCTGGACGGCTGATCCGTCACAATGACGGTGTCTATGAAGTGATTGGCGTTTACCAGAGCGACCCCGACATTCTCGCTCGCGGCACGCAGACCGAAATCCACTATGGCGCATTCCGCTACCGCGTCATCGGTACGCCGCCGAAGAAGATGAGCGGCCATTACTGGACCGATCGCAATACCAAGGGATCGATCCAACTCAAGAAACGCCTATGAGAACTTGGTCTTCCGGGTACCGACTTTAGAGCGCTCGCCGTTCAATCTAAGCCGAGGTCACGCCGGGAAAGTCGGGCGGATCGGGCTTGTGAGTCAGAAATTTTTGAAGTGCATTATCAGCAGCAACCTTCTGGAAGCTACCTTCCGCCAAGCCAAGCAACGTGCCTTGAGCGTTCGCGTCAGCAACATCCAGGGCCAAATCTGCCTGCTGCTCTTCCGATTGGGTGGCATCGATTCGCAGATAGCGTTCGCCCAGTTGGTGGCGCAGCATGTAATCGACGAGCTGCTGCTGTGAGGAAACGATCGTTCTCAAGAGCCGGCCTCGCATCATCCATTTCGCGCTGCCGAGATCGCGACCGAGGGATCGCTTGAGGGAAAATCCGGTCGAAGTGGTGCCGATGCTGAGGATCGAGATCTGACACACATCTTGCTTCAGAAAGTGCGTTGCCTCGTGCAGGGCACATTGGTCAGGGGCATTGGCGACGAGACCGCCGTCGGCATAGTGCGCAGCGCCAACCTCCGCCAGTGGGAAGTAGGTCGGCGCGGCGCTGGTCGCCATGACCACGTCGACCAATCGCCGCTTGGGATCCAGCGTGAAATCCGGGTGATGACCCGTCTTGAACATCTGGACGCTCCCCTTCGTCATGTTGACCGCGGGGATGATCAGGCGGTGCTTGCAGGCAGCTAGCATCGTTTGGTCGCCAATAATTTCGGAAACAACGCTCCGCAAGGCTTGGCCATCGTATTTCGGACCAAGCACTGACCGCCCCGCGTCGATCCAGCCGAACTTCGGCCGCGGCCGGCCCGAAAAGATGTCCCGCCCCCGTTCGATGAAGAGGTCTCGCATCCGGGCAGCCGGCACATCCAGCGAAACGCCCGCTGCAAGGATCCCACCGACGGAAGTGCCAGCGATCAAATCAAAACAGCTGCCAATGGGTCTGCCAGCCCTTTCCTCTAGGCGGGCAAGGATCTCGGCAGCGTACAGCCCGAGGTACCCGCCCCCGCTGAGCGCAAGTATCTGAAACGGCTTCTTTTTTGTGGATTCGGTTGCCAATTCGTTCTCCAGAGCCATGAAAAGCGCTATTCCATACTGTAACCATCGATTCGTGCCGCTGGATGCAAGCCGTCCCCGACGCCCGGATCGCCGAACCGTCGGTGGCGAGCGACTGCAACCAGGAAGGTACCACTGTGGCAAACGTCGATAAGCTGCTTCACGGCGCCCAAGGGGGCGTCGATCTTCTTGCCAAGCTCGAGCTGCTAGCTGACGAACAGGACAAGCTACAAAACGCCAAGCGAAAGATCCGCGACCATCTCAGGGCGGTGATCGGGAGCGAGACCAAACGTCAGCTCGGAAGACAGATCACGCCGCGCTTCTTCACGCAGGGCAGCGAGGCGTACAAACTGCTCAATCGGCGCGCATGGATGCCGCCGCAGCAGGTTGACGTTGACGACGGCCTCTACCTGCCGATGACATTCGTCAAGGGCAACGGCCCCGCCGAAGCGGCGAAACTCTACTTCGACATTATCGACGCCGCCCTGAAGGTACTGATCAAGCGCGAGAAGTGGAAGGGCTTCGAGGAGAAGGACACCTGCGCGCGGGTCATCATCGACGATTGCCTCCACGTTGACGTGCCCTTGTATGCCATTCCCGACGACCAGTTTGCCAGGCTGACTAAGGCTGCGATGGACCGGGCTATTGCCGACTCCGAAGACAACATCGACTTTATGGGTTCGCGGAAGATGCGGATCGACCGCTGGGATCAGGTCGATTCCGACAAGGTTCTGCTCGCCCACCGCAAGGACAACTGGAAGCCGTCCGACCCGCGAAAGATTCATGACTGGTTTCTCAATGCCGTCGACTTCTATGGCGAACTCTTGCGGCGCGAATGCCGCTACCTGAAGGCCTGGCGGGATTATCACAAACTTGAACATATCTCGTCGATCATACTGATGGCCTGCGCCTTCTACGCATTCGAGGACGTTGGTCATCTGAGTGTCCCTCGCCGCGATGATCTCGCGCTCCTCGAGGTGACTTCGCGCCTGGCCGATATGTTCGCCGGTGAGATTCTCAATCCGGCCGACACCGCTGAAGTTCTCGGGTCATCCTGGACCCGCGAGCAACGTCAGCTGGCCATCAAGGCTGCCAACGCGATGCACGAGCAGCTGGATGACGCGATCAATCATTGCTACCTGCCAGAGGTCGCCGTGGACCATCTGAAAGCCATCTTTGGCGAGCGAATTCCCAATCGGCCTGATCTTGTCAAGGCTCACGCCGCTGCGGCTGCGGCTGTTGTAGCTGCACCGGCCATCATCTCGCCGGCGCCGTCTGTGGGACGGTCGACCAGTGGATGAGCAGGAGGTTCTCCGAACCATCGATGCGGCGCTAAGACAGGAGGGCTTCAAGAAGGATTGGAGCCAGAGCGCGCATCCATACTACGTCGGCCGGATCGAACGGCATGGTCTCGAGGCCGAGGTATCGATCGAGGTGCCTGACCTTGATTTCGTCGATCCGCCGGTCATCAAACTGCTCTCGCGCGGCAAAGCGGAAGGTAAGCGAACGCCACACTTGCTCGGGCCGGACGACATGGTCTGCTATGTCGCAAAAGGTGCCATGGTGTTGGATCGGTACGATCCCGGCGGGACCGTTCTGCAATGTCTAAAGCTGGCGGAGAAGGTTCTGGGCGACGGGCTTCGTGGCCGCTCCGATCTCGACTACGCCGACGAATTCAGCCAGTACTGGGCCGCCGGCCCTTCAATCCTGGTGGATCTGCCAGAGGGTTTTCGAGGCGACGGTGAGATATTCTATGTCGGGCTGTCGCGGAGGGCTAAAGACAAGCTGGTGCTGGCACCGAAGGATGGCCTCCCCCCTTCCCTCAAGGCACTACATGCGGCTAACCGCGGCATTAAGGCCACTCCGGAAATAGCCCCCTGCCGGATCGTGCGCGTGGACCGCGATCTTGGCGCAGATCGAGGCGGAGCCCTGCCCCGCAATCTTCGAGGCTTTGCCGCATTCCTCGACAGGATTGGCGTAGCACACGAATTGAAGCTCGCGCTGGAGGTGGGCACCGGTCTGACGCGTTGGATCGCGATCTGCGCACCAAATGCCATCTGTCTCGCCGAGATCAAGATCCCCAAACGATTTGATCGCCCCGAATTCATGAAATCCCGGAAGTCGGCGCTGCCCAAGCTCCTGCTCGACCGCACCGAGGATGTGGCGGTCGAACGCCATCTGGGTTCTCCAATCGATGAACGCTTCCTCTACCAGCGCAATCTTGGGACTGTGCCGAGCCTCGCCGGAAAGAACATTATTCTGATCGGTTGCGGGACCATCGGCGGCTTTCTCGCCTACAATCTCGCGCAAAGCGGCGCCGGGTCGCTGGGAGGGTGTCTCACGCTGATTGACTCCGACAGATTATCGCCCGCCAATCTAGGGCGGCATATTCTCGGAATGTCATTTCTCGGCCAGAACAAGGCGGACGGTTGTGCCGAGTACATTCGCGAACAGCTTCCGCACCTTGCGGTCGACGGCCGTCCTGTGGACGCGACAGCGATCCTGAAGTCATTGTCGGGCGACCTGGTCATCGACGCAACGGGTGAGGAACCGTTCTCCATCGCCTTGAACCATCATGCCGTGTCGCAGCGACCGAACTATCCGCCAGTTCTTCACGCCTGGATCGTCGGCAACGGTGGTGCGGCTCAGGTTTTGCTCTGCGACGGACCGGAGCACGGGTGCTTCAAATGCCAAAAGCCCAAGCTTGCTGGCGAGCCGCGCTACCGGGTCATGCGTCCAGACTCCGATAACGAGCTGCTACGCAATCCGGCTTGCGGAGACGGGCTCTATGCACCGTTCCCGGTCTCGGCATCGATGTCGGCGGCGGCCTTCGCGCTCGACCTCGTTCTCGCATGGAATAGCGGCGATCCAAGGCATCGCTACCGAACACGTGTGCTCGATCCCGACCGCAGCTTCCAGATTAAAGATATGAACCTCACACCCGCTCCAGAGTGCCCAGCTTGCCAAACACGGGCTCAATGATCTTCCGCGCTGGCATGCGGCTCGTCGTCGTCCACAACCAGGTGATGATGAGGATCGAACGCTACTTGCGCGCTCCCGAGAATGCGACAGAGGCTGGAGGGATCCTGATCGGCTGCTACAGAGGTCCCCACATCGAAATCACCGAATGTTCGGAGCCTCTGCGGCGCGACCGCCGTGCACAACTTCGGTTTGATCGAGACGATCCCGGGCATCAGGGCCTCGCCAAGAGGCGATGGACCGAGAGCGGGCGCACTCATACGTTCGTTGGTGAGTGGCATACGCATCCCCGATTTTCGTCGACGCCATCCGGGATAGATCTCAAGACGTGGCGAGAGGTCACGCGGAACAACGTCGCCGGGAGCTCGGTCTTTCTCATCAGTGGCGGCGATGGCTGGTGGGCGGGCCTTGGCGTCGGAAGAATATTGACAAGGATGTCGATCGTTCCGCCCGACGACGAATGACTACCACTGCCGTCTTGATTGTTGATCGGCTCAAGGGGCCAACTCGACCATAAGGTCGTCCAGCACAGTCGCCAGGCCGGCCACGCCGATCAGAGGCTGCACTCCGATAGCTTTCAATTTTGGCACCGCCCGGTCGAAGATTGCGAGGTTCGTTTGGCCGTTTAACCGTGACGGAGAGACGATGCCGTCTGGCCCAGACGGATGTTCGTGCCAGGCGAGCGACCAATGTCGCGCCAGCGTTTGCCTTAAGGCCCGCGCAACATCGGTCGGAACTCCCATACGGATAGCGCGGTCGCCACGCAAGTCAACCATAGTCAAGGGAGAAGCAATCTCGATCGTGGCGTAGTGTCTGTCTTGAAGCTCGTCTTCGCTCAAGAGCAGAGAGCCGTCTGCACCATCGCGCCGATCGCGCAGGACTGCCTCTAGAAAGCAGACCTTGAGTGTGTCGCCCAAATACAGCACGCCAAAACGGTTGGCCGCGATCCTTCGCCGAGGATCGCTGAACCGACTGGGCGACTTGCCATATCCCAATGGATGGGGATACCGCGACAAATAAATTCGGCCAAACCTCACACCTGCGGGCACGGTATGCAGATCGAGGCGCGACTTGGCAAAGGTCGCAGTCGGCCCCCTTGCAGTCACTTAGCGAAAATCCCCTCGTCCAACGCTTTCCGCTGCTGCAAGTACGGCTTCCCCGCGGCCAAGTTCCAAGGCTTCACGCCCCGTCAGGCCATCGAGCTCATCGTGAGGCTGTACAAGAAAGCGGAAGACGGCCCAGGGACCGCCAAGCCGCTCACGAAGGCCCGGCAATTCGGGATACGGTTTTCCATCGCGATCAAGTTGCCAGACAGGAAAGCGAAACCCCCGCTTGGCTCCGTCCAATCCAACAAGTTGTCCATTTTGTCGCTTGGCGTTGATCGTCACGCGCGTCGTGTGCAGTAGGTTAGCAAGCTCGTCCGCGCTCAGCATGTCTTCGCCCGAGAGGATTTCTGCAGCCCGCACGCGGCCCCGTTCCCGCGCCGCAGCCAGCGCCGCCTCGAGTCCGGCATTGCGAGTGTCAGCCGTTCGTGTTTGGGCGACTCCTCTCGCAGCAGTTCCCGATTGCTCGATGGGCGTGGCGACAGCACAACCATCAGGATCGACGTTAACGAGAAAGCTGTGCACACGACCTGCCCTGTTGCTCTTTTCGAAGGCTTCGCCGTACCGCTTGATCAGCAAACCGACACTTTTCTTCGCCGCGCCAGGGGTTTTGAGCTTGACGCCTCGCACACCCTTGGTCGCCAGTGTCTTGAAATTCGCCTTGAGGAACATCGTCAAACCAGGCTTCGACTTGCGGGCCCTGGAAATCGACCTTCCGCCAGTTGATTTTTTGGCGTTCGCCATCGCCAACTCCTGATCCTGAGCCTGCCCTCAAAACGACCGTCGAGTACCATTACCGAAGCCCCCTGGATAAAATGGGAGCTTTCGTTAAGTTCGTCAAGTCCGTAAACCTATGGTGAATCGCACCAATTTATTGTCCATTTGTCACCCGAACGGCCCAACGCCTTCACGGAATCGCCGATACTCTCGATCTGACGAACACCGAACTTATAGACCGTCTCGCCCGCCTTCCCCGTGTCCTGAACAGCCTTTTCGATCGTTTTACCGCTATCCTGCGCGGCCTTCTCGATCGTCTTACCACCACCATCTTGGGCGGCCTTTTCGAGCGTGTGACCACCGTCATGGGCCGACTTCTCGACCGTCTTGCCCGTGTCGTCCACCGCCTTGACAGTGGTGGCGGCGGCATCCTGCACGACCTTCGCCGTCTGTTTCGCGACGTTGTCTGGACTGAGGCCGCCATGGGCGGTGTTGCAGGCTGCATCAAAGATCCCTCCGCAGGCGAACGCCGAAGGGCTGTTGAGCGCCAACCCAAAGATCGCTGCCGAGGTTAGATAGAGCTATGCAATGCGCTTGTTCATAGTTTCATCCCGTTGCTTGCTGAGGCCCACCACATGGTCGGGACATCAGGTCCTCCGGTTCGGACGGAGCCGCGGAGTATTCGGGAACATTTCTGAACGGCGAGCGCTTCAGTCGTTCAGACTCCATTCATTGCAAAGACAAAATTGTGGTTGCCCACGAAGACACCACCGATTTATGAGCAGCTTCAACGATCGGTGGCCGGCGGCCTGCCGCCGTCATTACGAAGAATTCATCGAGGCCTTCTCCCTGATCCGACTCCGCTAGCTCAATTGGCGTCGCAGATGCTGTGAACAGGGTGTACCGCGAGGGCCGAAACAAGCTTGCTCACGGCGAGATGGCGGGCCTTTTCGAGGATGTTTCCGAGATTCGGATGATAGGCGATGCGTTTCTCGCCAACTTGTTCGATGCCGTCACATTCGAGCTCGCGGCAATCATCGATCAGCGGCCCGCAATCTTGACCGTGCCGGAAGATCACGCTTATCGCGCCCTCAAAGAGAGGTTGAAACAACGGGTCGTCAACCCTTCGAGTTCTTAGAGGCTGGTTTGGGTTGAAAAAGGATCCTGTTGTTCTCTCGCTTGATATCGAGGAAGTCGAAGGGAGATGCGGAGCTTTCGTTCAGTATCCGCTCTGGATAGCCGTCGACGGCGAGCTTCATGACGTACGAAACGGTATTATCCGGAAGCACGACAAGTTCGTCTGCATTCCACGACAAATCGCGCGTGACCGGACTGGCTTCGTCCTGGCGTTCGATCGTCCTAATGAGCGGCACGGCGTTGAGATTGCAGTACTGATCGGCGTCCCACTCGTGAAACATGTCCTTGTTGCGTCCAAGCTGAATATTGAATGTGAACTCGGTGTCCTTGATCGTGTTGCGGTCGACACCCGTGCAACTGCTACCCCCCTCGCCCCTGTCTTGTGTCCACCAATCGCGATTGGCCACCAGTTTCTCGACATCGATCTTCCATCCCTGTTTGGCCAGGTCGGGAGCGATGGCGAAGTGCGCGGGATAAGTCGAATTCTTACCCTTGCCGCTCACCTGAACGCGGGGGTGGGTCGAGGTCTCCTGGGACTTCGCCAGGATTTTGGGGGTGATAGTGACCGTTCCGAGGTGCTGCAATTTGGGGCTGGGTGACGGCGACGGCCCCGAACCTCCGCCCTTACCGGAAATGAACTCCCTGATCGCGGTGGCAATCTCCGGGTTGGAATAGGCGCCGTAGGTAACAGTGCTCAATGCGATCAGGAAGAAGAACGGCGCTGCACTGACGGTCAGACGCCGAATATGTGTGAAACGTTGCTTTTCGAGCTCGGTAACGCTGATCTGGCTCTTGATCTTGCTGTAAACCCGCGACGCGCCGTCGGCCGAGTGCTTCTGGACTTTGGCGAGTTCTTTGAGCGCAGCGAGCCTTGCGCTATCGCTACCGAACGTCTGGAGGATCTCGATCACCTGGTCGGCGTTGAAGATGCCGTCGCCTTCCACGACCTGTCGGACAGACCTGAATTCCGACCCCTCTAGCGCACGCACCTTCTGATAAAGATAAAAATACGCAACGAGCGCGAGCACTCCCAACACAGACGTCGCGCCGGCAATGACCGTAACCACTTCGACTGTCAATTGCATTATTCCCCTCCGACGTCTGCACTCTGGCAAATTGCCGGATTGTTGTCACCGTCACATTTGGCGACGCGACTCCTTGAGGGCCAGGCCTCGCGACGGCCTGACGCCATCTGCGGGACGCCCAGACCAGAATGCGCAGCGCAGGTCGGTTTCGTCAAAAACGCCGTACTGCTCTCTATCCCGGTTAGATCAATCTCGCGACTTGATGAGCCGAGCAACGAGTGGCAGGACGGCACCGAGGGCGATCAAGCTGAAGATCGGCCGCAACGTTATCGCGTTCGCGTATTGCAACGCAACGATGCCGGGAGGATGAGTACTGCGAGAAGCGCCTCATAGGCCCCGAGCGCGCCCGCCATTTCACTGATGCGCTCCAAGATACCCTTGACCAGCTGAGCCAATGGTCCGGTTGGGAAATGTTGCGCGGGGCCAGCGTGGCGATGGAGGGCTCGATGGAGGCAAGCCACTGTCGGCGCCGTTTTGCAGAAGGGCGCGAAGAACCTTTATCCGCCTTCTTGGGTCTCGTTTTTGCAGACATGTCTTCAGCTACGGCGAGCCACGCAGAGTTCTGCGTTGAGAGGAGTGTCCAGCTGTCAACGGCGAAATCGGCGACTAACCGCGGGGGTTAATCTTGGCTTTAGTGGTCCGCGCCGGGCAGGCATCTGAACCCGATCTGCGGGAAGCTTTGGTCGTTGTCGGCGACATCCGCGATGTCGGCGAAACAACGAACCGCCAGATCCCGTACCGTCTGCTGCTTACGAAAATCTATCCCTTGCGTACGCGCGTGACCGACTTTGCCTATCGCGAGCTAGAACGCCACGGCCTGCCGCTGTTCCGTACCGCCCTGGTCGAGCGTTCTGCTTACCGCGAAATGTTTCTCAACGGCTCGCCTCCGACGGTGAGCGAACCCGAGAAGGGGGCTGGCGTCGAGATCAAGGCTTTGGTCGCGGAAATGCGTGCCATCGTTGAAAGCGACAGCAACGAACTGAGAAAGGCAGGCTGAACGTGAAGACGAACCGCCCGCCTTTCCGGCCGCTCGATCCCGATGTGACCGATGAACATCTCGAAAACCTGGCACGTGAGAAGGGGGTCGGCACTCTGCAGAAACCGGAAGCGCCGCGTGAGCAGGGACCAAAGATCGTGGTCCAGGCGCCCGCCACTGCCGCAGTTCCAGAGCTACCGGCCAAAGGCGCGACACCACGTTCCCGCATGAAGCCGATCAACATCGAGGCGCCCGACTACCTCCAGGTCGAACTCAAAGTCCGCGCTGCACACCGGCAAACGAGCGTACGCCATGTGATCCTGAGCGCGCTTGTCAAAGACGGTTTCACCATTGCCGAGGCCGATATGATTGAGGACGGCCGTCGCGCTCGCGGGCGAGCCTTAACCGAGCCGGCATCACCGCAGTAGCGGTACCTTAAAAACTTGGTAACATCAGTGCTACTACAATCGGTGCAGTCGCCCCGCCCCCTCCTGAGCCTTTCATGCCTCTGTCGCGTTCCTTCAAGCGTACCGTCAAAGACCGCGCCGCAAGCGATGCGACATTTCGTGCTGCCCTCTTATCCGAAGGCGTCGAGACGCTGATCGCAGGCGACGTTCAGACGGCGAAAGCTCTCCTGCGAGATTACATCAACGCGACCGTCGGCTTTGAGGACCTTGCTCGCAGGACGGGCACGCCGCCGAAAAGCCTGATGCGCATGTTTTCAAAGGGCGGCAATCCGAGCACGCGCAAATTATCCGCTGTGCTGAAACAGCTGCAGCGCAATTCCGGCTTAAGTCTCCGGGTGCAGGCAGAGGACGAGCGGAGGGCCGGATGACGGACCTTCGCGACTTAGGCCATACTGCATGTTTGTTCTTGATTTGTTCTCATGTTCGGGTTAGCATACCGACTCATGAGGACGAAAGCATTGCAACGTGAGCGGGGGTCTCGCACCACAGTGGACGCAGGCACTCTCGCTTTCACGGCGGGAGGCGCCCGAGTTTTATCAAACCGAAGCCGAAATCGGCCCGGGACCGCACGCTGATGCCATCCGTTTTGCTCTCAGCGAGCTGAAGCTTTCGGCCGTCTTTTGCATCGAGGGCGTTCCGACAATCGCTTTTCTGAGCGATCCGAACGTTGCGCCCGATGAAATCGACCGCGTCCATCGCATCCTCTGGAACCAGGGACTCATGAGTTTGCTGCTCGTGATCCGGGATGACGAGCTGACCGCCTATTCCCTTGTACAGCGACCGTTCAAGCGTGAGCAGGGAGGTGGCCCGGATCCTCGCCTCGTATCCACGCTTTTCCTTCTCAAGGATGCGCTTCGCCTGCGCGACCTCATTGGTTCGGCAGAGTCAGGCCGGTTCTGGTTCGAACACGATCAGTTTTTCGATCCCGCCGATCGCGTTGACAGCGTACTTCTCTCGAACCTCCTGCAATCGTTTAGGGAGATGAAGGAGGAGTTGGGCCCTGATGCAGCCCAGGCGTTGCTGATGCAGGCGATGTTCATCGCCTATCTGGAAGACCGCGAGATCATCAAGCCGGAAGATTTCAAAGCTGCATCCAAGGACGCGCACGCGACCTTCCGGGAAATGCTTGAAGCCAAAAGCCCCGCTCCTCTTGAAGCTTTGTTCGTATGGCTCAAGGACGCATTCAACGGCAATGTCTTCAATGCACCATGCGCATTCGAGTTGGGCGATCGCAAGCCGCCCAAGCTGAAAGTCGCCCATCTCCGCGTGCTCGCCCGTTTCCGCCACGGCCGCGAAGAAATGAGCTCCGGTCAGCTGCGACTGTGGGGCTATGATTTCAAATACATGCCGATCGCTCTGATCAGCGCTGTCTATGACCGCTTTCTGAAAGAAGAAGAAGGTAAGAAGAACGCCGAAGGCGCGTACTACACGCCGATGTTCTTGGCAGACGTTGTTGTCAACCACGTCTGGGATGAACTCAGCGACGAGCAGCGTGCATCCGGTCTTTTTTGCGATCCTGCTTGTGGCTCAGGGATTTTCCTCGTTCGTATGTTTCAGCGTCTTGTGGCACATCACTGCCGCGTCAAGAACAAACCTCACGCTACCTGGCGCGAGCTCACGATGATCGTTCGCCGGCTGCACGGTGCCGACATCAATCCCGCAGCAGTCCGGGTAGCGGCATTCTCACTCTATATCGCGCTCCTCGAGCAATCGAACCCGCCCGAACTTTCGACGCTGATCGCAGCCAAAAAACTCCTTCCCTCGCTCTACGGCGACACGCTGCGAGCTGAGGACTTCTTTACGACGCCCGACAAGCCTCGATACGACGCGATCATTGGCAACCCGCCGTGGAAGGGCCGCGCCAACCAGGAAACGAGGGCACAGAAATGGGCGAAGGCGAACGGCCGTCCTGCCCCCGCCAAGGATATTGCATGGGGCTTTATCTGGAAGTCGCTCCCTGTCCTGAAGCCCGGAGGCATGTGCGGATTGTTGCTGCCGGCGATGGGCGTGTTGCACAATGTGTCAGGCGAAGCGCAGGAGGCGAGACGCCTTCTCATGCGCGCCACCCGCGTAAAGCGGATCATCAATTTTTCCGATCTCGTCTTCCAGCTATTCGACGGCGCAAAGCGGCCGACAGCCTTTGCTCTGTACGAGCACGCGCCGGCGGATGGCCTACCCTATCGATTTGAGTACTGGGCACCTAAGTCCGACCTCAATCTGCGTCTCAAGCGCATTTTGACCCTGACGCGTTCGGACAGGATGCGTCTCCGGTCCGACCACGTCGAAACCGACCCTTCACTGTTCAAGCGCCGCCTGTGGACTCGATCCCCGGACGAGAAGCTGCTGCAGTACATCCGCAGCCTCCCCGCCTTGAATTCGTTCATTCGGGAGTTCAAGGAACTTCGGGGCGAAAAGCACAATCGCGACACCGATTGGGTCATTGGGCAAGGATTCAAACCGGCTCAGGCCAACCGCATCGATGATCCGGATTACGATACGACAACAGCCCCTGTCGTCACACGATACCCTTATCTGGACGCTGGCGCATTTCAGACCCTTGTGCTGCCACGGATCAAAGCGAAGCCTTGGCCAGAAAGCATCGTGCACCGCGCAGGCTTTACTGGAGGGTTTACTGGACCTCACATCATCATCCCGCAGGGTGTCGAGCGCGCTGCGCCGCGAGTCCGCGCGGCCTATACCGAACAGAACCTGGTCTTTGAGCACTCCTTGCAGGCAATCGCATTCCCCGAAAGCAAGCGCAACACGGCCAAGATTCTCACGGCCGTCCTCAACAGCCGCCTGGCCGCTTGGTTCTATTTCCACGAAACGGCCAATCTCGGCACTGACCGTGCCAAGGTGGTGCAAACCGACCTTCTGAAATTTCCATTCGCCGAACCCCGGCATATGCCGGATGCAGAACGTGCCGTGCCAGCTGCGCAAAAGCTTGTGCGCCTCATGGACCGTTTCATCAAGGGCGCGGACGATCTGTTGCGCGCGCAGGATGATCCGCTCCGGGAGATCGATGAGCTGGTCTATGAATATTATGGCCTCGACGTTCATGAGATCGCGCTGATCGAGGACACGTTCAATTTCATCATTCCGGCGATGCAGCCGCGCCGCAATGCGGGACTCCAGGCCATCTGGAACAACAGCAAGCCCCAACAGCGCAAAGACTACGCCGCGATGCTGTGTGGCGCGCTCAAGCCCTGGTTCAGGCACTCTCTGAGCGCGACGCTCGCCGCAAAATCGTCCGATAGCGCCATCGTAAAGGTGTCACTCTCTGCGGGACCAAAAACCGCTTACAGCGAAGAAACGCCAGCCGATGTCGACCAGTTCCTCGCCCAAATCAGCACGCAGTTGCCGCAACCACTTCCAGGCAACGTCCAGCTGGTGCCGGATCTGCGCTTCGTGATCGGCACTGATATGTATCTCGTCAAACCGCTGCAGTTGCGGCACTGGCTGCGTTCGGTCGCACTCGCCGATGCAGAACAGATTGCTGCGGAGCTATCGGCTGCCGCCGCGCGGAATGGGGGCCAGGAAAGCGCGCATGCTGGCCGGTGATCCCTCACAATGGCTGTCTCACTTGCGCTCCCTGGAAGAGCGCATGGCCGAGGCTGTCGAAGCCGTATGGCCCATCTGCATCAAGCCGTTGCAGGCCAAAAAGAATGCCATGACGCACGAGGATCACATCACCAATCATCTTGTGCATGCGCTTCGCCGGACGAAACTTGTTCCGGGGCTGATCGTCCCGCAGTACAAGCTTATGACCATCGCCGCAGATGGAATCGTATCACTCACAAGCAGCATCGACTTCGTGTTGACCATCGGCGACAACGAGGACATTTACCTTGCCTGCGAATGCAAGCGCCTCAACGTGCCCTATAAATCCGGGGTCAAGGGCTTGGTTGGCGAGTACGTCGATGACGGGCTGATGCGTTTCGTAAGCGGCCAGTATTCGAACGGCCTGCCGCTCGCGATGATGCTGGGCTACGTCATGAACGCCCGCGCTGATCGTGCACGCCGCGGACTGGCGCGCGCCATGAAATACCGGGCCAAGACCATCAATCTTCAATCGACCGCCGATGCGCCCGTGAAGAACGGCAAACCCATTCGCTTTGTGACAGCCCATCTTTGCACTGCCGGAAAGCCGATCGAGGTTTCGCACACGCTTCTTGCGTGGCCGTGATCGCGTCGCACGTATTCCATTGCCGGACGTCGCCGCTATCTCACGCTCAAGTCGCTCGTCGAAGCCAAAGTCATCGCGAAGGACCACGACGTGTCGTGCACCGTGGTCGATGCCAGGGCGCAGGCGACCGAGCTTAGCCTGGTCGAGAACATCATTCGTGCACCCATGCACCCAGCAGATCAGTTCGAGGCCTTCCGCGACGTGATCGATGCAGGCGCAACCATCACCGACGTGGCGGCACGGCTCGGCATCGCCGAAAACCTCGTCACGAGGCGCCTCAAGATGGGCCGTCTCAGCCCGGTGATTCTGGATTCATATCGCAACGGCGATATCGATCTTGAGCAAGCCGAGGCGTTTACGCTCAGCGATGACCGTGAGGCGCAGGAGCGCGTGTTTGCCGAACAGCCCGAATGGCAACGCAGCCCGGCGAGCATCCGCCGTCGTCATAGTTGATAAACAGATCATCAGCGATGAACGGCACTGGCCCGGCATGAGCGAAATATTCTTCGACGGCGGCGACGCGCAGAGCCATAAACAACTGATCGGCAGCCCCCTCACTTAAGCCCGAAACCCCAACCACGCTCCCGTCGCGCCGGACACCTGCGAGATGAGGAACGTCCTTCTCATCGTATTCGAGCGCGAGCCTCTCAAAGGATCCGCCGGTGAGAATCGAGAACAACTCCCCCGCCCGTTTAAGCAGCGGCGCCTGCTTTTCGCGGCGGAAACGTTCGATCGCCCATTGCAGGATCAGGGATGCCGAGCGCACGCGGGCATATTGGCTGGCGGCGTCTCTCATATCCGCGAGCGCTGCCTGACGGTCAGACGCAGCCTTTGCGGCAGCAGCGTCGCCGCCTAGTGCTTCGAAAACGCGCGCCGCGTCGTTGCGCTGCTGGATGGCCTCAAGCTGGCGTTGTCTTTGACCCTTCAGGGATTGCATTAGCGTCTGTTCGCGTGCCGCCGCCTGATCCAGGTCGCTGTTGCGACACTCCTCGACAAGGGTGTCAATGCCAAGACCATCACCGTCCGCCTCGAGCGTCAGACGCAGGCTTGCTTGTTCATCCTTAAGCCCGCGCAGCAAATCGGATTGCCTTATAGCTGCGCGCAATGCATCGAGCGTCACGCAAGCCGCCTGTTGCAGCTTCAGGATAATTTCCTGCGCGGCTTCTCTCGACTTGTCGCATTCCTCTAATTTCTTTTGAAGGCCCTTTATGGCCGCCTTCTTTTCGCCAAGCGTTGCCTGGCTTTGCTTCGCGTCATTCAGCCGCGCCTGCATTTTGATAACAACGTCATCAGCATCTGCGCCCGCCATATCCGTTGCTACGGACGCGGCGAGCTTTGCGACCTCGCTTTCAAAGGCTGTAATATCACGCTCGATCTTGTCAACGCTCACGCTGCAGGTCGGCAATTTTTGCAGCGACGTCGCGCATCTGTTCCAGTGCTTCGATCTGCCCCTGAATGGTCTCGCCCCCCCGCCTCGCCCGATAAGTTCAGCGCGGCCAAGGCTTCCTTCCATTCGTTTTCCCACTCGCGATGCTCTTTCTTGGCGCTTTCGAGGGCATTGCTCTTGCGCTCCGCGTCAGCCTTGATCTTGCGTTCCTCAAGCTCGAACTCGGCGCGCTTTTGCGCAATCGCTTCCTGCGTCCGGATGCGCAGCTCTGCCGTCGCCAGAATACCGTTGAGCGGCAGACTTTCTGCGGCGGCGGTAACCGCAGGATCCTGCAGTATGCCAACAAGCTGCTTCCTGGCGTCCGCAATCTCCTGCTGCAGCGATGCCGACGACCGGAGGGCAGCGTCGCGCTTGGCTATCTGGCCAAGCAACACTGTTCTTGCATCGATCCATTCGAGCATTTCATCCGGGGTCGATGGCGTGTCCGTAACACCGGTCCACATGCCCACCCATGCAGCGGCCAGTTCAGATTGCTCCAGGGTTAGTGCTTCCAGCTCTTCTTTTGCGCGTGTAGTCCGTCTTCCTGTTCAGCAATCTGCCGGGCCAGCACCATCGCTTCGGCCGTCGATTGCGCATTCTCAAAACGCTGATCGGCAGCTCCGTCGGCATGACCGATGCTCGCCTCAAATGCGCTCAGCAGGGAAGCGCCCTTCGTGAAAGCCTGTTCGTCGACATCCGGCACGGCGACGTTCTCAATGTGCTTCCGCTTTATGATGGACGGACCACAGCTTTACCCCGAAGCCAGCCATCAGCTCGGCTGCCGTCTCAAGGCTGCGCATGTGGCCAAGCGTCGGAAACTCCTCCAACACGAACCGCACCGGCAGCTCGCCGCGCGGCACAGGCGCCCGTTCCAAGACAGAGAGTGCCTGCTGCACGATCAGGCGCAGCCACCTGAAATGCGTCCCCATCCGCATGCCGGGCAGCACCATGAAGATCGACAACTTTCCTGTGTTGAGGTCCGCGAGCCGGAAATCGCTGCGCTCGGTGATGTGCAACACATCATCGAGCGGTGCTGTTTCCTCCTGCACCGTCGAGAGGATGCTCTGCATCTCTCGTGGACTCCCGGTAAGCTTTCCCAGAAAGGTCGAGCCGATATTACTGATGATGCCGTCGAAGTCGGGAGTATTTGCCATGGCGGTGAGACGGCGCTCCATCTCAGGCGGCGTCGAACACAAGAATCGCCTCAATCCGCGCAAGGTTGGAAGACGTCGCTCGGCGAGCGTCAGCAGCACGTCGCCGCGGGTGAGATTCTTCCCGGCGTCGGTCCAATGCGGATCACGTGCATTGTTGATTATGAGCGCATCAGAACATTGAGATACGTCGGGGGCAATGTGCCGGAACCGTCCAAGTCCGAGCTCCGAGAAAGGTTTATAAGAGGCCGACTCCTGTCCGAGCTCTTCGAATGGGTCGAGAATGTAGACGTGCTGACCCATCGCCCGACGATACTCCGCACATGCCGCAGCCAGCTCGCCCTAGGGTCAAGCACGACCACAGAACCCGGATAGCGGCGCAAGTTCGGGATAAGTACGCTTGATGATTTCCCCGCCTGCGTACCCGCGATTGTCATGACGTGCCGGCCGTCCTTGCGGCCGAGCCAACGATCGCCCCAACGTCCAAGCAGAACGCGGCCCGGCGACCACGTCCAGGTCTCATCCAGATCTGCGGGGTTGTACCAGATTTGCGACGGGGGTGATTCGCTCGCGCCGCGGATACCGGACCCACGCGGTGGAAAGTGATGATGCATCGATTGCTCCCGTATGCAGCGCATGCTCCCCCACCCACGCGCGGCTGCGTCATGGTCTCGAATTGCGAACGAGAGAAGCGCAACACAAGAGATCAAAATAAAAATCAAAACGTTAGGCGACACAGCGAGACAAGATAATGCACGAAGAGACTTGGCGAGTGCGGAAGTTACGAAAAGTGAAATGATTGCGCGCGGCAAAGTTGGGAATAACTGAAGGGGGAGAGATTCAGTGATGAAGCAAATACCCTTAGAACGTTTTGGGGTAGCGAGATGTGGATTTGATTTCGAAATCCAAAAAACTTGGTTTCGAAATCAAATCCCTCTCGCCCTGGGGAGCCGCTCCGCTCTTCCCCGGGACCCCTTCCTGTCAGGGCTCACGCCCCGAACCCCATCCTCTCGGAGGCCACCTCGTGCCAAGACCCCGTACTCACCAGCTTGCTGCCCGCACCCGAGCGATCACAGTGCGCGTGATGCCGTCCGAATTTGCGAGGCTGCAGGCCGAAGCCGCGCAGGCGGGCGCAAGCGTGTCGGGATTAGCCGAGCGTTACATCACGCGCGGCACGGTACGGGTGGAAGCCTCGCGGATGCCGGCGCCTCTGGATCCGGCGCTGATCGCGGAGCTGAAACGCATCGGCAACAATCTGAACCAGATCGCCCACGCGCTGAATTCGAACCTGCCGCCGGACACGCTGTCCACGGCAGGTAACCTGCGCGATCTGATCCACACATTGATGCGCGATGAGCTGCTGTTGCAGCGGCTCCGCGATGCGAAGGAGAGAGGTGATGATTCCGCGCCTGCAAGCCCGCGGCAAGAGTTTCAAAGGGTCGTGTCGGTACGTCCTTCACGATCCCAAGGCTGAAACTCGAGACCGCGTCGCCTGATGATGACGCAGAATCTCACGAGCGAACCAGAGCATGCCTGGTTCGAAATGCATGAGACGTGCCAGAACCAGGCCAAGCTAAAGGCGAATGCCGGGTTTTCGGCGCGCGGGCGGAAGAACACCACCCCGGTGCTGCATTACACGCTTTCCTGGCATGCGGACGATGCGCCGACGCCAGAGCAGATGAAAGCGGCAGCGATCGCGAGCCTCAAACAACTTGGCCTTGAGGGGCACGAAGCCCTGATCGTGGGGCACCACGACAAGAAACACCCGCACCTGCATATCGTAGCCAACACCGTGCATCCCTACACGGGTCGAACGGCCGCGCTGAAATTCACCAAGGAGCGGCTATCCGAATGGGCCCTCGCCTATGAACAGGAAATTGGGCGGGTGCATTGCAACGAGCGCCTTCGCAATGCCGATGAACGCAAGCGCGTCCGGCGCCGCCTACGCAAGGAAGAGCGGTTGGCCAAAGCCTTCGCCCCGGCGGCAGGCAAGCCCTACGTGAAGATCAAGGACATGTCGCCAAAGCGCCGCGAGTGGTTGGAAAAGAAGGCCGAAAAAAGACCGCCGATGGGCCCTGCGCAAGGAAGCGGCCAAGACGACCAAGACAGAACGTGACGCGACGTGGGAGCGGCACAAGCGAGCGCGCGACGAGCTCGATGACAAGAGTCAGGCGGCGCATGATCATGTTCGGGGGCGTATGCGGGAGGAGGCGCGGCCAAAATGGCGGGAGCTCTCCCGCCAACAAGCCGTGGAGAAACGTCTGATTACCCGCCGTGCAACGCACTCATTCGAGCGCGCCGTCTTCGTCTTCCGAAACCGGGAACGGCTCGGCAGCGGAAAACTCCTTACATTCCGGCAGATGGTACGTCACATCCTGTCCCCTAACGCACTTTCGAAAACACTTGACCGTGTGCATGAGCGAGAACGGCAATCGCTTGCGCGCGACGTAAAGACAAAGACACGAGCGCTCACAGACAATATCTGGCAGCGGCACAGGGCGGCGTTCGCAAAACTCAAGGAGACACAGGCGGCAGAGCGTGATGCGCAACGGGAGCGTCAGGACGCCGGCATTGAGACGATCATGGACGGCAAAGTCCAAAGCCTTGCCGATCTTAAGCCCCTTGGTGGTAACCGTCCCCCGATGAGCGAGTTCGACCGCCTCATGAATGACCCGAACTGGACCTGGACCAGACGGACGGACTCTTCATCGTCACCGGTAAGAAATCTCGCTGACACCTTCGATGACGCAGCATGGCGATCGATTATTCTGCCTGAAAGCGGTCCTTCACGAGCCGAGCAGATCAAGCGCGATATGGAGGCGTGGCGGCGGGGCCATCCCGATCATGACTTTGGGCATGAACTGTGAGCGGATGCTTATTCAGCAGCCATGAGACTGTTTGTGGCGCCTTCGGCGAGGATCGATTCGAGGTGCCCTTCCCAAGTGACGAGCGCTTCCCGCATCTCCGCATCATACTTGGCCTTGTTGTAACGCAGTGCAATCGGCGAGAGCGACCCGCTGATGTGATTAAGCAGGCGCTCGATCACATGCGGGGCGACGCCAAGCGAGGCGAGACCGGTCGCGAAGGTCCGTCGAAGGTCGTGAAGGGTCCAGTCCGTCACTCCCGTTCCCTCATCCAGAATGGCCTTGCAGGGCGAGAAGCCAGTGAAAGGCGTTTCCCGCCGCCGTGCCGGAAACAGGTACTCGCCCGTTTGGGGAACGCTCTGAAGGATCTCTTTCGCCATTGCACCAATCGGGAAAGTGTGGCGGCGGCCGTTTTTCACACCTTCTGGCGGCAGGGATATCTCGTCCTTCGAAGTCGATGTAGTCCCATTTCAGAGTGCTGATTTCGGAACGGCGTTGCCCGGTCAGTATCAGCAGCCGGACGATCTGGCCGAACTGACCGGTCCCCTGCAGGTACACCTTTCGGAGCTCGGCATCGGTCAAAACCCGTTCCCGGGAAACGTCCTTGGACGGTGCCGGCATCGTGCACGGGTTCTTGCAGTAGCCCCTCGCCTCCGCCCACCGGAAAGGTGCGCGCTACCTTGTAGGCGTGCTGTGCTTCCAAGGGTGTCTCAAGCAGACCGTCCAGAATGACCGAAACCTGCGCAGTGGTGATCGCAGGAAGCTTTTTACGGTCCAGGGACACGAAATGCTTGGTCAGCAGGCGCTCGGTTTCCTTGCGCGTGCGCTCCCTTTGTTTCTGCGCGCAGTGAGTGCAGAGAAACAATTCGCGGGCGTCAGAGAAGGTCGAAACCGGGATTTGTTCGAGCGGCGTGCCAAGCAGCACGAGGGCCTTCTTGCGCGCCTCAGCAAGCGCGAGCGCGGGGTAGTGACCGACGCGTGTACGGATGCGCTCACGCCCGCGAATGACGATCCATGTCTTCCGATTCTTGCCGACGCGAATGCCGAACGCTGGAGTCTTTTCGTCGAAGTACGAGCCCGGTTTGAGATTACGGATCGTCAAATCAGTAAACGCCACCCTCGCCATTCTTGGCTCCGTTTTGGCTCCGGAATGTCGAGGAGACGGCCTGTGACGCAGCGCGACGCCATGCGTCATCCTCAAAGCCATTATATAGAAAAATGGCTTAATATAGAAAAATGGCTTATTTTTCAATGGTGAAGCGGCGATTTCGGCGGAGAAGAATGGAGCGGGTGAAGGGAATCGAACCCTCGTATTCAGCTTGGAAGGTTGATGCTGCCTCGAACTCAAGCAATATCGGGCCCGGTCACAGCTGAATCCTGAGGTGGTCCATATGACGATCGGGTGGCCTTCTGCAGCGCGATAAGGGCATCGTCTTAACAAGCGACAACGCGAAGATTGTTTGTCGCGCCTCTAAGTCCAAACGGCACTCCAGAGACAATCAAAGCCAAGTCGCCCAATCGAATATAGCCTTCGTGGTGCGCGGCCGCCGAGGCGATCCGCGTCATCTCCTCATAACCAGAAGGATCGCTAGACACGGCATTGTGCACCCCCACAACAAGCACATGCGCCGAGCCACTTTCTCGTCCGGGGTAAGGGCAAGGATCGGCACCGGCGGCCGGCTGCGCGAGATCCGAGCAGCCGTCGTCCCGCCTGCCGTGAACCCGATGATGACCTTGGCGCCAATTTTAGCGGCAAGATCTGCCCCCGCGGCCGCGACGGCATGCGAAGGGGTACTTTCCACGTCAGCTCGAGAAGCCTCAATCAGCGACCGATACATCGATCTAGTCATAAAGACCAAGCCGCCCCTTACGGACTGCGGTCGACGGTAGTTGAGCAAGCCAATGTCCTCTTCGTCAGTCGCTTAACACCATGCGATGGAGGCTATTGGCAAAGTAAATCCTGCTTTGAACCGATCCATGACAACCATTGTTTCAATGCGCTTTATGTCTGAACTTTCGTCTGTAAGGCGCCGGGCAAACCGCTCGTAATCTTCCATATCGTTTACGGTAACGAGCAAGACGAGGTCAGCCAGACCTGTAACGCAGAATGCGCTCATCACTTCAGGCATGTTGCGAATTTGCCTCTTTAGACGATCAACGGTATCGGCACGCGCGCGCTCCAAGGAAATGAGAACCACTGCGGTCACATTACGGCCAATTGCTTTTGGAGAAATGATGGAAACGTCGGCCTCTATGACACCCGTCGATCGAAGGCGTTTCAACCGACGTTGAACTCCGGATGCGGATAGGCCGACCTTCCCTCCAAGTTGTTCACTACAGAGGCGATTGTCTCGTTGGACAAGATCAAGAAGACGAAAATCGATCTTGTCGAGTTGCATCACTGCCTCGCGGCCAGCGGATTGCGATCGCGTCGGGGAAGCAGACGCCTGCGCTGCTTGTCCTGACATTTTCGACTCCTCACTACGCCGCCTAGCTGTTGAACGATCGATTTCTCGCGCTGTCATATGTCTTGGAACACCTGTTGGGAGCCCAGCTCTTTGCGATACATCGTAGACAGTTGGTGCGGCGATCTCCCCCTCCGCCGGGGCTCACCAAACTCGAACCCGGCCGCCCCTCGAGGATGTCGCGGGTCGGGGCCGACGTTTCTATCGATGCGCGCCCCGGACCCGAGCACATATTCCCCGCCACAGACGAGTGTGGTAGATGGTCAAGCTCTGGAGGCGACGGCTTTTTGCTCCTGATCAGCGGAAAGCACTATTGCGTTGACGGTGCGATATGCGAATACGATGGCGGGACCGATTGTTATGCCTGCCCCGGGATAAATCCCGCGCATCGGCGACGTCATGTCGTTGCCGCAAGCATAAAGACCCTGGATTGCATTGCCTTGTGCATCCAGGACGTTTCCGTAACTGTCCGTCGCCAATCCGGTCGCCGTGCCAAGCGTTGCCGGAACGATCGGCAGCGCGACAAATGGTCCGTTCTTGATTGGTCCAAGATTTGGATTTTTTCCGACGGTCGGATCGCCGAGCGTGCGATTGAAAGCCGATTCCCCACGCTTAAAGAGGGGATCCCGTCCTTGGGCAGCGTGCGCGTTGTGTTCCTCGATCGTCTTTTGAAGCACAGCGGGATCTAGTCCCAGCTGCTTTGCGAGCTCAGAAATCGTTTCACCTGCCTTGACGTAGCCAAGGCGGACATATTTACCGATACTCAACGTCCAGGGCCATGGCAGTAGGTGCCCCATGCCCCTCAATCGAACGAACTGGTGATCGCAGATGAAGTAGAATCGCTTATCTGGTGGATAGCCGTTTTCAAACATTGCCAGGCAAATATCGTGATACGAATTCGATTCGTTGACGAAGCGTCTGGCGTTTGGACCGACAGCAATGACCCCAGGACGGCCCCGGTCGAGCCAGCCGTATGGCACAACCTGCGAGCCGCTGCCGCGTTTCAGAATTGAAACCGGCGTCCAGAAGCCTGCCGATGCGACATCTTTGTCGATGGCGGCCCCGAGCGTAGTTGCAAGCCCAATGCCATCACCGTTAACATCGGCGTGGGCCAACGTAACATCATGCTGGTGTGCACCACTGACGTCCGCTCTCAGCTGCGCGTTCCGGGCAAAGCCGCCAGTTGCGAGAACAACACCACGTGAGGCGCGCACGCGGATGCCAACGTCGATCCGCTTGATAATGGCACCCGTGACGCGCCCGCCTTCCTGCGTGAATTCGACCGCTGGAGAAGATGGCCAAATTTCTACGCCGTACTCGTGCAGGCTCACCAGCAGCCGCGCGATCAAGGCATTCCCACCGCTGAGCTCAGTACCACGCCTGAAGCTGAGCCGGTCCCGCGCATAGCGGCTCAGGCGAGTTACGACGTGTTTGAGCGACGCAACAGATTGGAGTGGGTTGAGAAAGCTTCTCACCTCGCTCGATGAGATCATCATGCCCCCGAGCACAACCCGAATGGGATCACCAATCAAATCGAAGTCCTTGCCGAGAAGCCGCCCATCATAGGGGGCCGGGCTCAGTGCCCGTCCCTTATCAGCGCCGCCAAGTTGGCTCGAGTGATAATCGGGCGTAGTGGCCAGGGTAAACTTGACACTCGTGCCGTTCTCGAGCGCAGTTAGCGCCGCCGGGCCGTCTTCAAGATAAGCATCAATGAATTGCGCACGATAATGAACGCCGAGTTCGTGCTGCAGGTATGTCCTCGCATTGGCGATGGTGTCATCGATGTTAGCCGCGCGCGCCTGTGCAGAACAAGGAACCCAGATCATGCCATTCGAAAGGGCCGTCGTTCCGCCAAGTCGCGGAGATTTCTCGCATACAATGACGCGCAGTCCGGCCTTTGCCGCATAGAGCGCCGCCGACAGCCCGGCCGCACCGCTTCCGATCACGAGGACATCTGTCTCCCAGTCCTGATCCGCCCTCGTCCCTCCTTTTGAGGCGAAAGCGATCGTGTCCGGCTTAGCTCGGTCATTTGGTGCGTTCATACGGCCTCGCTGCACGTTGCAGTGAACATCAATGAGTTTGCGGAAGCGGGACAGCTTTGAATTCCGCCGCCGCTGTTTTCACTGCCTGCTCAATTGGAATTCTTTCAATCGAGGATGCGCCAACAAAGCCAACACACTCGGTCGTCCGATAGACCTCGATCGTATCTTCAGGCTCGGCAATTGCCCCACCATGGCAAAGCGAGAGCACGTCCGACCGGATGCTTCGCGACGCCGCGTTGATCTCGTTGATGCGCCGGATCGCCTCCTTAAGGGATTGCCCCTCCTCATGACCGACAAGGCCACCGCGCGTTGCGCCGACATGTGGGACGATGCAGTCGGCCCCTGCACTTGCCATCGCTTTGGCGTCTTGAGGGCTTGCGACATAGGCGAGCGAAAAGATATTCTTCTTTCGCGCGAGAGCGATCAGTTCGACCTCACGTTCAAAGCCAAGGCCGACGCGGCCGCGGCGGTCACGCCAGTTGTCGCCCATGGTTGAGATCGTCGGATAGTTGATGACGCCGGAGAACCCAGCAGCCCAGAACTTGTCCAAGAGAGCATCGAGGTCGAGCCGGAGAGGATCCCAAGCCTCGATACCGCCAACTACCGGCACGGAACACACCACGTTACGAATTTCCGCCGCAAGCTCCAGCGTGCGTGCGTTGGAATCGCCAATCCGGCTCGTGGGAAGCCCCATCAGACGCGACAGGCCGGTCGAGTAGACCACCAGCATGTCGGCACCTCCAAGAACGGCACATTTCGCGACCAGGCCGCAGCTACTTCCTGCCGCGAGAATTGCTTTTCGCTCCGTCACCTGTCCTTCGATCCTGGAAATAATTTCGGTTCGGTCAAACATCCGCAGGGGATGCACCTTCTTGCGTGAGTTGTTCCAGGATCCATGCCGCGGCAGCCTCGGCGAACTCGCCATCGTTAATGTGACAGTTCAGGTCGCGGACCATGACGTGCGCGGAGAGATGTCCCTTGACCGCATCCAGCCAAGCCTTGTCGGCGTCGGGATCGTAGAAGATGCCTCCTTGGCGGTCGTAATCGGATACGCCTTTCGCCGGCCAAAGGACCATCGTGGGTCCTTTGGCACGCGATAGCCGTTTTGCCGTAAGCCGGCCAATGCTCGCGTTCTCAGACGCAGTTGTGCGCATGAGCGTCATGTAAGGCGTATGGGCGTAGAACTGGCGACCCCGAAACTGATCAGGAACGCTCGATGGCAGGCCAAAATTGACCATATCGATCGCACCGGGCGCGATCACTTGCGGAATCTGTTGCCGCGACGCTGCCTTGAGCCGATCCGGACCGGCGCTTGCGGTGCCTCCAACGATTTCGTCTGCGAGCTCCGTTATGGTCAAATCAATGACGGCGTCGAATTCACCAGCCGCGATCAGCTGCTCCATTTTATGGCCGCCCGCCCCGTTAGCCGGAAAGACGATCGCGTCTACACCGGCGTCGGCAAGCCGCGCTACGCATTGATTCGCGGCCGGCGTGGTCACGCCGAAGGCCGTTATCGCAACGATCTTCTTGTCTCGTCCAAGCTTGACGGGAGCATAGTGCGTGGCCGCAATTGCCCGCCCCGCGTTCTTGAGCACCCTACTGGTAAAGACATTGATGCCGAACAGATCGACCAGCGTCGGATAGAGGATGATGTCGCTGTGAGTGGCCAATTCGGCGAGTAGCGCAGGCCTTGCGCTGCTCACCAGAAATTTCGGAAAGCCATAAGGCAGCTCAGACACAACTTCGCCGAAAACCGCGCTTGCCCTACCCCCCGCAACCCCGACAATCGCGCTGATCGTTCCTGCCCCCAGGAGGTCACCAACCTTACTGCGCGTCCTTTCAGCAATCTGCTTCAAGAGTTCCGTGGGGGTCTTCGCATCGGCTGGTTTGTCGCCGCCATCCCTCCCAGTGCCGACGTCGATCAGGATGGTCTTGCGGCCGCACGCCTCGATAATGTCCGCAAGGTAAGACGCCTCGCGGCCCTTGGTATCCAGCGTGGCCACGATCGCGACCGCATCCGTAGTCGCGGATCCAGTCGCTAGTTCGGACAGGTTACCATCACGGGCCGACCTCTGGTCGTCCGTACAATGGTGAGACACGATCTTCCTCCCAGATCATACCTAACTATAGGTGGTCTAGACCCGGCTCTACCCGGGTATAAGATTGGTGAGGCGGCCAAATGGGTAATATTGGGTAGAAACGTTGAGAGCGAGAGTTCGCGGCAAACTTGCTACACAGATGTCGGACATAGCTAAAGGCGCACAATTGCAAGTCTACGCGCCCTCCTTGCGCAGCCTTCCAAAAGGCTTCCTGCTGGTCATGACGACTCTGCCAATCCTGGACTGGAACGACTGTCTTTTGCGAGACTTGCTAACCCTCGACCAGGCAACGACGGCTCTCTATGCGGCGATAATCATGATCGACCCGTTCGCCTGCTGGGAGGATAGGGCCGAATCGTTGAAGGATGCCGGCATCACCGGCGTCGCCAATTTCCGCGCGCATCTATGATCGAGCGGTCGGCGGCGGGCGTACCTGTTGATGCCGGACAGGAGCTCGAACTTCGGCGGAAGGAATGGTTCATAAGCCTTGGCTTCAAGGCGTTGTTTGCCGTCGCGAGCGATTCTGAAATTACTGCAGCGGAGAAGCGATTTGGCTCCCATCTGGACGGACTCATCCATCTACCAGCAGAGGCTCTTACACGGACGATGAGCGAGGAGATGGAGCTGGTAAGTCTTGGCCAGCACGGATCGTCATTTCCAATGGCCGCGCTTTTGGATGGGACGACTTCGAAGCGGCCAACTTGAGCAAAGTGACGCGCGGGACTGTCTGTGATCCGCAGCTTCCCGAGCATGGGTTTGTCTTGACGACCCCAGAAGACTGGCCGCCTTTCCGCGATGAAGTCTGTGCGGGTTCAAGCCTTCGGTGAATCGTTGTCGCTCGAGAGAATGCATTTTTCCGTTTGGCTGGTGAGGACGCGCTCAACGGCGGTCTCAGGACGACCTGATATGCGTATCTGGGAGCGTCAACAGCAGGTTCACGATCTAGGGGGAATTCAGCGCAGTTTGTGCATTTCCTGCTCGGGACTGGCAATGCTGGGCTGCCTCGCGAGGTGATCTCGTCGCTATCGCCGGAATCAATCGCAGCTGGCGTTGCAATAGGCATTAGCTAAAAGTTGGATGCGGCCCCGTCGCTAATTGCTATTCTATGGAGGCGATCGTGGTGACGCCGCTGAAGAACCCCACGGGATTACAGATTTCCGAGCGATTTGCAGCGGGGGTGCACGGCATCGGGAGGCCGCGACAGCGCGCGCTTCCAGCTCGATGAACTCGCCGTTCGGGCCTCGGATGAGCCTGAACCACTAATCACATCGTTTCCGGTGCTGCTCCGTCCCATGATCTACTTCGTAGCCCGTCTTTTTCGTTACATGAGACGGCGCAACGGGCGGGATGTGTCAGGCACGACTATCGTTACGCTATCCGTCCATCGGACCGGCTGCAATCACCTCGATATCTCGACTGCCAAGTGGGCATGATGACGCCCCAAAAAAGACCGCCGCCGGATTTCTCCGGCAGCGGCTCAAGTCTTGGGAGAAAGCAGACGAACCGGTCTGCCAGCGGAGAAGAGATAAGAACGGAATTCTGGCCCCCGGGTCGCTATTATTCAAAAGATGTCGGATTGGTCACAGCGCCCGAACTCAGCATCCGGGTAAAGTTGGGTAATCTACTTCGAAACGCATCGCAACAGGATGACGACGGATCTCCTCTTCACGCTCGACCTGATGGATCAGGTTCCGGAGATGCGCCTGCTTGCCGATCTCTCGCACTTCTTGGTGAGCTGCGAATTCTGGTATCCGATCTCGGACGAGGACGAAGCGCTGGTGCGGCGAGTGCTCGATCGCACTTGGGCATTTCATGGCCGTGTTGCGTCTCGCGAGCAGATACAGGTCGAGATCACGTTCCCTCAACACAAGATCTGGCTGGACCTATTTCTTGGATGGTCGAAATACGGATTCAAGAGCTGGAAGACGCGCTGCTGCGGATGCCCGCCTCACCTTCGCATGCGAACTTGGCCCACAGCCTTACGCAATTAGCGATCGGCTGGGCAACGACACCACGGACCGCTGGCAGGAAGCTGTCCTGCTCAAATCCCTGGTGCGCGCAATCTGTTTGAGGAGGCGGCGAACGATGAGCAGTCGTCACCCGTAAATCGTTTAGTCGCGTGAGTAACCAATCCACGATAGTGATCGTTGGGGCGGGCGAAGCTGGTAACGCCGCTGCCGTCGCTCTGCGGGAGGCTGCTGGCATGGTGGTCATCGGCAATGAAAGTACGCTGCCGTATGAGCGCCCACCTCTGTCGAAGGCGGTCCTGAGCGACGAGGTCAACCCTGGACCAAAATTGATTGTCACGTCGGAACGCCTTGCCGAGCTTGGGGATCGATTATCGCCAGGGCAGCGAAGTGATTTCAATTGATCGCGCGGCCAGTATTGTCACGCTCTCAAACGGATCAGCAATAGCGTATCACCGGCTCATGCTGGCGACGGGAGCCCGACCTCGGAAATTGAGCATCCCGATCGCCGAAGGAGCCAATGCGGCGACACTGCGGACATCTGTCGTCTCATGCTCCAGAGCGGCTGCTGCTGACTGCCATGATTCGGGCATCGATACCTTGGGCCCGCAGGCTACGCTCCTACAAACAGATGCGAACGGACAGATAGCATTGATCAATTCCCGAGCGAGCGAATTCATCGGCTGCTCCTCGCAGCTTATCCATTCCGATCTTTTGCGAGCCGACCAGGTACCGAGCGATGAATCAACCGCAGCTGAAATTACCCAACGTGAGGTCTTTGACGACGTCGAAGGATTGGCGAGCGAGGCTCAACTCCCAGATGGACGGTGGCTACGAGTCAGCCGCAGTCCGACCCAAGAGGGGCGCGTTATCCTCGTTTATAGCGATATCACCAGTTTGAAGCATCAGAAAGCCGAGTTGCATGCGACGAACCTGAGACTGGATGCGGCGCTGACGCACATGTCTCAGGGTCTCTGCCTCTACGATAGTGGGGGCGGCTGCGAGTTGTAAACCGGCGCTTCCGTGAGATCTTTGATCTTTCGCCTGAGCTCGTTGTTCCGGGCACGACTTTCGAAGAGGTGCTCGGTCTGAGTGTTGCCGCTGGAAATCATGGCTGTCAGACGGTGCCCGATCTGCTGGCGGAGCCGGAGAACTGTTTGCTCCACAACGAGAGCGGCAACTATCTTCAGTCCCGGCAAATGAGACATCTACCGCTTCCTCAGGTGCGGCAGATGATGATCGGTCCAGCTTCATTTATGATCTGACTGAACAAATCATGATCTTCCTGTGTCCAGACGTGCGCCGTTGGTGATTCTGGTGAACGGGCATTATCGATCGGGTTCGGATCCATAAAGCTCCCCTTTCTATTATGAGAACAAAGGCCACTTGAAGATCTCCCCCAGGGAGTGAGCTGAAGTTCGTCACGAATTCAGACATGGGTGGCTTCGTCATCGAGAGGCCAAGTTCGAGTGTTAAAGAGGCTGGCTTTCGAGAAGCTGACAAAGGTCAAGCAAGGGAGATAAACCGGCGGCCGCATCTGCCACGTCTGATGCGATCATCTCCGAGCAACGTCTCATTCCGCCCGACCTCGCAGTCGGCGCGCAGATTTGCGTCGTGCATCGCATTCATCTGGCGGTAAAGCTGGTTAGGAGGTCCAGGCGATGCGGACCGCGGCCAGACCCAGTCTTGCACCGAACATGTGAATTTCGATCTCTACTCGCGACCAGTCGTTCTGCCTTACAATTTGAGCCATGCTCGGGCCGCTAATCATAGTCGCGCCAGCGCGAGAACAGACGAGAGCGCGACCTACGTGAGAGTTCCGGCAAGCGCGGAGCGAACTGTTCACCTAATTAGATGAAGAACGAAATCGCTCAGACGCAAAGCGGCCGAGCCGATCATCCCGCGTACGGCTAAAGGAGCGGCCGTGCCGGTGATCCCGGGACTGCGGCTGCCACTGCGTGTAATGGGCACTTCGCGACGTCCCCGGCGCCTCCGATCCTGCGCGTCATGATGCAACCTCCGACTGACAACCGGAGCTACATCGATCAAGCGGCGTGTTTCATCTCAGGCGAGGCAATACGAACGGCCAACTTTGTCCCGGCTGCTATTGACGCTCAGCGTGATGCAGATGGCGCTCGTGTCAGGGCGAGCTTGGAGGAAGCGGACATTTCAGCGGCGACTTCGACACTGAGCGCTTGTTAGGTTCGAGACCAATGTCGGCAAGTTGACGATACGCACGGTCGGACAAAGCGCAAAAGCGGCAACTTCAGTTTGGTATGCGGATTGCTTTGTTACGGCATGATCACCGATCGCTTCCAAGGCGACGGATAGGTAGCAACAGCAGAGGCCCGGCTATGTCGCAGGCTGAGGTAGAACGGTTTGTCAAGAATCTAACGAAAGAGGGTAGTCTGCTCGAAAACCTTAAGCAGAGTGCTACAGGTCTTGCACCGATTGTAGCGGTCGGAAGAAGTCACGGCTACGATTTCACGGTTGACGAGATTAGGAGCAGCATCCGAGCGCCAGGCCGACACGAGTTGATGCAGGTCGACGCGATTGTCGGCGGCAGGCAGGATTTAAGCGGTGCGGGCTTGAGCGGGATTGTGCATACCACTGCGTTGGCTAGTTCCACGTCGGAGGCACCCACGAGCGCCGTGCAAGCCGCGGAAGCCGGCCGTGACCTGGTCGCTATCGTTTTGCTTATTGTAGTTGTTGTCGCGGTCGCGGCCTGACATGTTTTCAGCTCTGATCGCATTGGCTCGTCCTCAAGGAGACGAACCGGTGCGAAGAGAACTGAAATCACGCCTCGTCAGGCGTGAGATCATTGCTTTCAGGCCTAGAGATGCGGCTTTAGGGCGCACCCGCACCGTATGACGCACACTGCCACCGAACACTGCCGACAGATCTTTGACCGGCGTACCCCCGAGCAACTGCGCACGTTGTCACACATCAAGCGCTTCATGGAGCGGCTGGCTGTGACTTGGAGTTCCGCAGGGCGCTTTCGGAGAACGTTGATTCTCCTCGCGCGGTAACAGAGCGCTACGGCATCGAAGTTGACCCAATGAAGATGCTGCCGCTCTGGCGCGGCGGCTACCTGAAACACCGCTTCAAGCCGGAGTCTACGCCCTGGCCCCTGGCTATGATGTGGGACGAGTTTATCTGCGAGATGTTGCGCCATCGCGGCATCCTGCGCGAAGAGGGCGAAATGTCGACGATCAACTCTCGCTTTCATGCTTGGCGCGAGCGCCAAATCCGGCGCTGCAACGACGAATTGGGCGTAACGGCGGCGTCGGTCACGTACCCGATCATCGCTTTCGAGCTGAGCGACGGCTGCTCCGTCGGTTGTTGGTTCTGCGGCCTCTCGGCCGACCGCTTCAAAGGCTATTACGAATATAGCGAAGAGCATGCAGCGCTTTGGCGCGGTGTGGTCGGTATCGCGAGCGAGATGTTTGGTTCGGCTGCCCGTACTGGTTTCTGCTACTGGGCCACAGAGCCTATGGACAACCCACACTACGACCGCTTTCTATTCGACTACTATCAGATCACGGGCGCATTGCCACAAACAACGACGGCGGCCCCGATCAGGGATCGCGCGCTCACCACGCGCGTGCTCGAACTGTTCAAGCGCTATCGCACCGTGACAAATCGTTTCTCCGCGCTGAGCACAACACATCTCGACCAGATTCACATGGCGTTTTCGCCTGAGGAGCTGATCGGTGTCGAACTCGTCCTGCAGGGCAAGGAGGCGCTGACTGCAAAGGCTTTTGCTGGGCGCGCGCGCGAGCGGAGCGAGAAACTTAGGGTCGCCAACAAAGATGATGCAATCGCCTTGCTGGAGGGCGATCACACGACCATCGCCTGTGTTTCCGGCTTTCTCGTAAATATGCTGCAGGGGCGTTTACAATTGGTGACGCCGGTGCCGGGTAGCAAACGCTGGCCTCTCGGCTACCGCGTCTTGAGTGAACGCTTCTTCAGGACGCCTGACGAGTTCCGCGAGGGGCTGCAGCGCATGATTGACCAGCATATGCTCGAGAGCCCAGCTCCCAAATTGCCGATCCGCTTCCGCAGGGACCTGCAATACAGGGCCGAGAACCGATGCTTTCATCTCCGGTCACGCAACATGGAACACCGGGTGCTCGACGACATCGCTCCGACTTCCGTTGGCCATCTAATCGCCTGCGGCAACTGCACAGCGTCGGAGCTGGTTAGGCAGGTCACAACTGACGGAGCGAGCGTGCTCGCAGTAGCCGACCTGCTCGATCAGTTATACGCGGCCGGGGTGATTGAAGAGGACTTAGACGACAGCTTCGCCTGGCAGACCAGCTGACCTGCTACTGCGCTTTCATCCGGCAGCGGTTAGAGTTTCGGATTTTGTACGCCAGTGGGTCCGCCGGAAGAATTTCATTGTCGAGTTGCCCAGGCGAACGGTGCATGATGCCCCTGCAGTTCCACCGCGCTGTCAAAAACATGGAAATTTGGAGTGCACGCAGCGGCGGCTACTCGTTCGTTATAAGCTTGCAGGGCCCGACCGGTCCTGGTTTTCGCGGAAGGTTCGGCTACGTCGCTTCGTGGCGTCCGCTTGACCAGAGCCGTGGCGCGATCAGGGTGCTCGGCTCGCCGCTGCAGAGCTTCGCTGAGGCCGATGACGCCTGCAATAGTATGCTCAATTACCAGAGAGACTGAACTGATTCCTGGTCGCGGAAAATGGAAGCATCTTAAAGATGCTGCAGTCGTGCCGGGTGCTACCCAGGATGTTCACCGGGTCGAGACGTACTTTGTAGCGATTGAGATTATCGCGGCCGATTTCAGCGGGCGCTACACGTTCTATCCGTCGGACGGGCTTGCTCCAAATCGAGCTCATGTGGATTATCTTGAAGATCATCTGCCGTCCCTGACGCCGCTCGGAGCAAACATGTTCGTCGAAGGCTCGACAGATTTGTTCGCATTTCCCAATCCGGTAGCTAAGCCGTACCACAGGATCGTGATCCACGAGACGCCCCTAGCGAACGGCTGGGCCCTACCGGATCTATTCACGAAATGATCAGCACGATCCGTACACGGTTGCGAGCCAGAACAGCTTGATGACAAGGGCGGGACAGGTCGTAACGCCGTAGTCCCAATGACTTCACTGATTTTGCCGTCCTGCCACGCCTGTTTGCGGCGCCCGCCGTAGTAATGCTGCCAGATCTCGCCGAAGCGACCGGCCGGGGAGCGGGCTTGGGCCTTGACGGGCAGCGACCAGAGCCGCGCTCTGGAGCTATCCGGTTGGCATAGCCCTTTTTCGTCAACGATTCAGCCTGCGCGTTATTTCTTTCGACTATTCGTGCCGACCGGGGGACTAACCTACGAGAGTGGCTAGACGATCATTGATACCGGTTACTGCCTAACCCGGCGCGCCCCTGCTCCAACCTGAATACGGAGTACAGACAAATGCAAAATGCTAAGACGGCACAATTTGAGCAAGAGGTACTTAACTCGCTTCAGTCCATGGAGCTCGAGCTGGCGCTCCGGGGCAGCATGAACGCGCTACCTGAACAGCCAGTCGACACGAACCCGGAGAGAGCCGAACAGCAATCTGCGTTGAACGAGGCTGTGTCTCTCGTAAAGAGACGAGATGTGCTGGAGAGGATTTGCCCCGGCCTTCAGTCCGTCGCAGGCGACGCGCAAGCTCTCGCCAAATGGATTACGCCGGTTCTCCTTCCGATGGCGATTGCAGGCACTGTCCCCCTGAGTCCGCTAGTCTTTGCGGGCGTCGCGGTACTCTTCTTCCGGGTAGGCGTGGCGACGCTCTGCAAAGGGTGCGTTCCAGCCAAGGACAAAAGCGACTGATCTGCCCGGGACCGGAAAGAAAGTGATGACGCCACAACAACTCCTAGCCGAGCTGCAGAAAACGACCGAGTTGCTGGACTGGATACTGAAGCTCGTGCCGCCGTGCGGCGGTGGGTCGAATCTATTGTGGGCGCCGCCGGATCTGGAAGCACAATTCAAGGTCCTAGGCATCGCGGATGGGACGTTTATCGATCGCTACTCCTCGTTTCTGAAGCGGACAGACTGGGTGCACAACGCCTTCGAGGACTTGATTTCGAAGTCTCCGGCTCTCCGCCAAATCTGCCGAGCGGACGCGGGGATCGCGTCCGGAACCGTCAACGACGCAGAATTCAACGGACACGTCTACTCCTTCAGGTCATCACAAGGACTCGGCTACGTGATCGCGTTGCCGATGGGTGCGATGCCGTTAATCTCGAGCGGTGCCGAAATGCTCATGCTGCCCGCGGACACAAGTCTATGCGAGACGCTCGGAAACGCATTGACCAAAAAGGGGCTTGGAAAGGATTCAGAGCCGTGGCTGCTGCGGCTAAGGCGTCGGCTGGTCCGCTTCTCCAGCCGGCCCTACCTCGCCAAGTGGTGTTCTAAGCAGATCGGCTGGCAGTTCGGAATGATGATCCACCGGTACGTTCACCTCGGAACAGCTGACACGCCGGACGTGATCAGGGAACTTGGAGCAATTCCACTTGTCACCGACGTCCGGCGTTGGGGGCACCCACTTGAGGCTGGGAGCAACCTTAGATTTTTCGCAATCCAGTTCCTTCTCCTGCATGAGTGCGGGCATGTGGCGGCTGGAGACCTGTCCACAACAGATACAAGTCACTTCGAGATGGAATTCGCTGCTGATGGTTTCGCGTTTCGGGAATTGATCGGCTCTGCCGATGGAGATGATGTGGCTATATCGGGCACTCTGGGGGCGTGGCTGATCCTGACGTTGGCTGCATGGATTGAGGATCTGTCCCAAGAGACCGCGCCTCGATCACATCCACCGGCAAGGGAACGCCTCGAACGTCTCCGCGCCTACTTGCGGTCTCGAGAGCAGGAACAGCCGTCGATGACGCGCGCCCTGGAAGTTTTCGACGCCATGGCGAGTATGCAGAAACGGCTTTTTGAGGAAGCGAAGTCAGCTGGCGTCCTCACCATGGAGTTTCCGCTGTCGCGGTTTCTAAGCATGTGCGCACAGACCGGCCGGCATGAGATGTTCTACGACCAGCTGCCGCGATGGCTACTATTTGGCGCGCCTTCACGCCTCTGCCGGGAGTTGGCCCGCCTGCGCGTCTGCATGGAGCGAAGGATTGAGAGCGATCAGCAGGATGGCCGCGCAAAAGAGCAGTTGGGGCTAATAAACTGGGTGTTCGATGCGGCTCTGGCCGCGCCGAGCAACTTCTTGTCCAGAAAACTTCAGGCCTTTTATGCGAGAGCGCGAGCGGCGACCGATAGTTGACTGTCTGCTTTTCGGCGCTTGTCGGGATGCTCGATACCTGATACCGGAGGACGCCTGCGTTCAACGCGCGGCTGGCGCTCTACTTCCAGCCTTCTCGATCACGTCGCAGTGGCGGTGCTGTTTGGATGATACCGCCTCCTGACTTCGAAATCGCAGTTGAGGTCGAGGACGTCAAAAGCAACGCGGTCGGTGCGGCCTGCGTAACAACCGCGAACGACCCCACGTCTTAAAGAACTCACGCTCTTGTCCGGCCTTTGACGCTGCAGCACCGAAGCGTTCGAGCAACAGTCTCAGAGCACTTTGCTCCAGCGCACGATTGCTAATTTGCGTCGCCTGCACGATTCAGGCCTGCTCTCTCCAAGCCAAACAGAATATAGAGGGAGGGTGAGGATCGTACGGCGGGGGTCACTGTTGCGTTGCTGCTGATTGCCCTAGGATCCGAAGCCTTCGCTTCGGGGCCGTGTTCGAGCACAAGGCATGGGGTTGCTCGGCCACCGAGGTGGAACGGCGCCACCATGGATTCGCGGGAGCCCAACTCGGATCCCTGTTGAACGGTGCCGGCTTCTTTCACCATGCGCACAGGGCCGACGACTGTCACGCCCTCATCAAGATCCTGACTACCATCCGCAGGCGCGCCGGCGCTTGCGGTGCTGCTAGAGCAAGCCCGAAAGAGAACGGTAAGGCTGTGGTATAGCGCGACGATCTGGGTCGGAAGAGCGCGGC
>NZ_AJQF01000449.1:0-35360 GCF_000261705.1 Bradyrhizobium genomosp. III
ACGCTCCACTTCCATCCTGTTCGCCGCGCGGCAGCTGCTCATGAAGGTCCCAGCAGGGGCAGACGACCGGGCCATAGCGGGGAGTGTAGGAATCAGGACGGTCTGGAATCCTTGGTCACGTCTGGTGATCGGGGGCAAGGACGCGCGGCTCGCATTCCATCTGGTGATCTTCTGCTGTTACATGAAAGGAAATGACCCGCCTGAGTTCGCGTGGCGATGCAAGGGCGGGTAGCTCGCCAAGCAATACTGCCCGAGTCGTTGCGCTGGATGGATCCTCGCGCAGAACCTCATCGACGCTGTGTACCCACGGCTTGAATTCCTCTGTGAGCGGCTCGTCCGTTGCAGACCGCCAGCCGTTCAACTCTCCCCTCGGTGAATAAGCCGTTGATCTTTCGCCAGGCACTTTGCGCCCGCCTCCGGCCGCCGCGCGATGAGACAACGGCCGCGGCTTCCCGGTCGGTCGGCGCCTTCGCAATGGTGCGCGGAATCGGCTTTGGAGCGAATTCCGGGTCAACGGATCGAGCTCTTATCACCAGAAACGAGCTCCGGTTCGCGAGCGGAGTTGCGCTCGCCTTGTCCATGCGGGCGGTTTGCAATCGAAGCAAGCCGGTGTACAGGCGTGATCGCGACATAGTCCTCGGCGGCGAATGGGCGCCGAGGACTGGGGCCATCAGCGAACTTCAGAACGGCCCCTAAGCATCTGCAGTTTGGAGCCTCGTAACAGTGAAGCCCTTAGTTGAGCTTGTAAGACGCCTGGAAGAACGTACCCCACCGTTCCATGCTGTAGTTCGCAAATCCTAGCGAGCCGCAGCCGTTTCCGCAGTCCGCGGAGTCCGCTTCCTTTTTCGTCCACATGGCCCAATAGCGGCCTCCAACGCCTAGGCTGATATTGTTGGTGACAAAGTAGGACAGAAGGCCTTCAACCTGGACGCCGCCGCCACCATTGCCGTGTTGCTCACTAAAGGTGGTCTTTTTGCGCAAGAGATGATTATCGCGGCCCTTGAAGTCGGTCCAGGGCAGGTAAGCGATGTCCGCATTCAGGCGCCAGCGCTCGGTCAGCATAGTTTCGGCGCTCAAGCCGATTCGAGGCGCATTCCATTGAGTATCTTGGCTGCCAACGATCCTATCGTCGCTCGGCTTGATACGACAAAAGTCCTGCGGATTTGTGAGCGGAACGCAACCCCTCGAGTCTGAGCTCTGGCTGTAATAGGCCCAGCCTATAAATCCGCCGATCTTGTAGTTCGTACTGCGCAGGACATCGTAACCGGCGTCGGCCGTGTAATATGCAAATCGCCCGTTTGACTCACCTGAACGAGTATTTAGGTAGGGGTATCCCTCGTGGGGCAGCCAATCTTCATCGTTCGATTTCCCTTTGTTGAAGAACCCGATACCAAGGCTACTCTTCAAGAACACTCCCCAGGGACTGTCGACACGGCCGAATACCTCCCCCGAAAGTCCGTCCAGTGCATGATAAGTGAGCCTGGAAATCAGTATGCTGGGGTCTTCAGGCCAGCCATACGGGACTGCGCTTTGATCCCACTGGAATCTTCCCCGGCTCAGCCAGAGCCGCGAGCCCCCTTCGAACGACCAACCGGACGTGTAGGGAATGGGTGGTACGCTGCCGGCTGATCTCGCATGCAGCGGCGAATCGGACTTTGGTGCGGCTTCTGGGTCCGCACCAAAGTGGTAGTTCAGACCAATTTTCCCAATGTGATAGTTGCTGGACAGGCTGGTCGTGCTCGCCGGCAAAATCGTAGACGGAGATAACTTCGCGGTCGAAGCGGTCGCGACGCTCGGCCCGCCAAAATGCAGATAGTCATACTCGACGTTCACCGACCATGAAGGCGTAAGGGCTTGCTCCACACCGAGCCCGATGACGCCACCAACTTGGCCATAGTCGAAATGGGTTTTCTCCTGTGGCAGGTCGCCCCCTTCAAAGTTGTTGACGATGTCGCCTCGATTATTTTGCCAGGCTGCACCTGCCTTGAGATAGGCAAGCGTTTGCCCGAGCGAGCCGAAGGCGTAACCGATGCGACCGGTCCCGGTCGCAAAGAGGTTCGGAGCTGCGTTGCAGTTTGCGCTTACAATCAAGTCTGAGGCTGCGAGGCAGGTGTTTGAGCCGCTCGCGACAGCTGCGCTGGCATCCAGTTCGAGGCCGTACACCCAACTATTGTTCTGCCAATTGTAGCCGATTTGGCCACCTGCGACGAAGGAGGGAATATCGACGACGTCGCCGTAGATCGGTGGGCCGAACGGATTGGTGAAAGAGGTTCGACCGTACCCGCCGCCTACATGCCCGCCAATGTAGCCTCCGGACCAGTTCCACACCGACGGTGGCAGGGCTTCTCGCCCGAGCTTCGCCATAGCTGTACCCGTTGTGGCGATCGCCATGGTCGCAGCCCCCAAAAAGAGAACTCTTGATCGCATAAAGATTGCCCTGAACTTTCCCGAGTTGTAGTCGCGCTCGCTAAGTATCGCCGCACGGCAAATCGTCGGAGCACCAGGCCCCCAATAACGAGCCGGGGCCGCTCCGAAGATCACCGCACGACGATTGGCGATGACGTCCTCAACGTAGCAAGCCGCGTGCCGGAGCAATTCCTTTGTTCTGCAGGAGCTTACTAAGAGCGTGCCGCGTCAACTTCCCTACATTGGGTGGAAGGCGGACGAACGAGTGTCGAGGTTCGCTGCATTGCGGAGCTAGCGTCCAAGGCACGTGCATGTGCCGGAACTTTGTGGTCTGCCCGGTGAGCACAAGCTGGTTCAGCTTGGATGAGCCGTGAGATTTCAAGCCTAGTGTTCTTTTCACTCCGCGAGCTGCCTGATGGCAACCAGCCGGCCGTTGCAAGTTCAGCTCGTACTAGTTTTTGGGAGCGTGAGTACGCCAGGAAGCTAGGAGTCGTGCTCGGACCGCTTTAGGATCGACGCGCCCATTGTCTTGCGGCTTTCGTCCCTCGCGGCATCCTTGAGCGCGTAATGATAGTTGATCGGCAAGATCGGATGGACCTCGGCCGACGAAATCGATCACACGATAGTCGCTGATCTCTTATCTAAACAGGTCCTGATATGGCAGTATGTAGGATCGTGACCAGATGGGACGGATGCTCTCTGCATTGCGCGAAGCTAAATCGGAGGCGCAAAGATCGAGCCGCGATAAGCCCTCATCAAGTGCGTTTGTAACAGCACATCTGCTACTCTGACATCAAGCGGCACAATCGGCCTATCCTAAAGGTAATATCAGGATCGGTGCCCGGGCCATCTCAGGAAATATCGAGGATCAAGACTCAAAAGTCAGTGCGAGAACGGGCACATCCGCGGAGATCCGGCGTTGGGTAAGCTCTAGAGATGCAATGAAGTCCGCCTCGAGGAGATACCTCATCGAAAGCGCTCCCGCGACGGTGCGCCAAGGAGCTCTGCGCGCCAAGGGATGTCTGTCGAACAAGGCTCCGCTCGCAAAATCTTCTTGCTCGGTAAGGCAGCTAGAAAATTGGCCGAGTCGGTCGATGGCCACAACGAGTTGCCGAAAGTCTTGCCGGCGTAATTCGCCAACGGATCAAGTCGTCAGACCGCGAACTTGAATCCACCGTCGCCTAGCCCGTTGGGGCATCAAGATTCATGGATGGTTCTTCATTCCACGATACGTCACACCGTGGATCGAAAAATAAGTAATTGCAGGTCAGTTCTTCACCGGGTTGTACGTCACGGGCTGTGAAAACTCGGCGGTCGTCTTGGTATGTGTTTGGGCGGCTGCTGTGGTTCATGAAGCGGGCATTGTCAGCATTGTACTCGATAACACCATCGTAAGCCTTGTAGTCTCTTGGATAGGCATGCTTATCAAGTAGCGCTTGGAATGTTGGAGCTAGGGCTTCGTATTGTTCAGGCGTCACCGTGATGTCAACGATTGGGTTGTGAATCCAGATCAACGAACCTTTGGGCAAACGAGTCGCGGAGAAAAGTCCAATACCGCCAAACCTGTCTGGCTTCAAAATTGTGTCGACGATCAGCATTGAAGAAGTCTCCCGGAGTTACTACCCAGCAAACTAACTGACGTGAGCTGCGAAATCTGCTGCACGAATTGGTAGGCTCGTTTATCCGCGCCTCCATCACAATTTATGTCTTCTCCAGGCGTATTGGGCCGCCTGCTGCGGATCGCCTCCAGCGACAAGGCCGTGAGCTGGGAGGGCTGCAAGTCAGTCGCATTCCGAGCAAAGATCCGTGTCGATTATAGCGGCGAGCTCGTGTCGCACGATCATGACCTGTTACCAGCGCGACGGCGCGCTCGATGCTCTCGCGGCCCGGCAAGCCGCCGACAAGCCCTTCATCGCAGCTTCAAGAGCCGCCCGCGGGTGAATGCGTCAGTGCGTGCCCAGGCAACTGTGGATGTGGAGCAGATATTGCAGGCAAAGTGCGCGGGAGGCCGGCACTCGACTGCCGATTTCGCTGCACAACCGCCTCGAGGCAATCAACGTGATCACGCCGTAGTTAGCAAGAAAACGGAGGTAGAAGTTCGGCCCAACGAGGAGTTGCTAAGCGATGATGCTGGCAAGTCATCGACGCGAGCAGCGGACATCTGTGCTGCCCAGAACCGCGCCAACCTCGCAGGAGCAGCCGGAGCAAGCTATGGTCCAATAACAAGTCCAATTCCGGAACTATCTGGACGGGCTCCATGCGTTTGAGATGTCCCTCGGCGTCTACATTCGTGGGTGATGGATGAGCCGAAGGTCATCGCAGCCTCCGGGTCCGAAAAGGGCGGTGTAGCGCTCACCATGAATGTCGTATTGTTTTGTCGGATGCGCTTCGTCCGGCAGAAGGCCCCACTGGCCGAGTTTCGCCCGCATCGTGTCCGGCGCGGGTTGGGTGCCGTGCAAAAAAGTCTCGGGAACGGAGAATGATGCAGCGTAAATCTCGCGGGCCGCGGGGTACGTCCTCTGAGCCCTGGAGGACGCCGGAGCGGCTTGCTCAATCGACCGTCCAAAAAGCGATCGGGCGGTTCGATCCGTTGGCTGCAGGCTGGGCGGCAGAACGTTTTCCGGTCGAGATCCGAATTGAATGGTTGAGCCTGGCGGATTGAGTGGGGTGCTTCGCCTCATCGCCCCCGCAGGCACGAACAGCGCCGTGTAACGGTCATTGTGAACGATAAAACTGGTAGGTCGGCTGTCCTGGCTCGGCGGGACGTTGCTGCGCTCGTGCGCAGCGGACGCGTGCTGGTCGCCGTGCTGCGCGTTGAACGGACCAACGGCCGCTTCTGAGTCCAGGGCTTGGTGATGACCCTCGTTTGGTTCGAGAGATGACGATGGGCGAGCGTTATCCACCATGGCCCACAGCAGATCCTGATCGTAGACTTCCTCAGGAAGGACGAACCGGCTGCTGGCCAGAAGCGGTGCGCCGGCGTCTTCAATTAACTCGCGACCGGTTGAATTGCCGGGCTCGGTGCGCTGGCGCGCAGTGGCATTTTCTTCCGCCAGGCTTAGTGTCCTCTGCCTCTTCGTAGGTTGGCCGGTGTAATCCTCATCCACAACGACTTCGTGACCTGAGCTGGAAGCGACCGAGGCTAGCTCGTTTGCAGCCGGCCGGTAGGCGCCGCTCCAGCTGAAGTAACGAACGGCTTCTTCGGGATCCGGTGCCAGACCACCCGGGGCTGGCCGGTTGAGAGACGATGCTAGGATCGCTTCGCGTATCGGCTCTTGCCACGGATCCTGATCGTGACCTTGCGCAGTCAGTTCCTCCGGCCCACCCTGCGGCGCGCGATGCTGCGCAGCGGCGTCCTCGCGTCTGGTGACTGCGTGTTCGGGATGAGGACGGTCCGTGCTCTGGTGCTCAAGTCCCAATGCCTGGGCCAGTCTAAGGCCTTCTTCAGACAGATGAGGGTAGTAGGGATCATGAAAAACGGGATTCTCTGCGATTGTCGAGGTATCAAGCTGGGGCACTTCATCCAAGTAAGGCTCAAACTCCGCTTGCTGCTGTTGCGGTGCCGCGGCGTGGTCACGGTCGAGTGGGTTGATGCGGTTAAAAGGGTCCATGTCGACTCTCCGGTGGTTTGAGTCGGCTCGCAATGCCGATCCAATCGTGTCACTGTCTCACTCTATTAGGATCAGCTGTCGACAAGCTGACGTGCTTAGAGACTAACCGGAGTGCGATCTCAGCTCAGTCATTTCGCCGCAACCGCGACTGGTGACGAAGCCGAGCAGGCGGCATCGTTTTTGCCTGTTTGGGACGGGCTCAAATACTGTCGGCACTCTGACGCCGCGATGATCTCGGCAACTGATTGTGGCTCTTCGGTCATCCCAACGTCTCACGCCTTGCTCAGCTTGCACAATCTAATACGGTTGGTGGCCGACAACGGTTCCTGGCTCGCATGTTCGTGTGCCGTACCGCGGCGGATGCTCTCGCTCGGATTGTGGTTCTCTGCTGGTGCTCGGCCGGCAAGACACAGAAAGCCAATAGGCTTTATATCGGCGATCCTTGTCCGGTAATCGCGGCCACGCACATATTTGGTGCGCTCGCAGTAAAGATGTCGAGTGCATGCTCCGCGACCGCGCCGGCTGGGCGCCGTTGAGACCCTCCATGGCCTTCTTCTTGCCGCTCAGAACCAGCTCGGGCTCTCTTTGATCGCCGGCGGACTTGTGCTGCGGCGCACGTATTTGCCCCGCGATCGATTGTTCAGGCCCCAAAAATCGCCAATAGCAAAAGATTCGCCGCATCCTTTCCAGCAGGGCCGATCGTGCCTCCTGAAATCGCGAGTCAACATACGGCCCGGCTAAGCAGGGGATCAAAGCTCCTGGTCGCCGCGCTCGGCTGGCAAAATCAAGTACGTGAAGCGGATCCAACCGGCGAGAGTCGCGCGCCCGGTCCTCACCTTGGGCCCGGCCGCCTCGATTGCGCCGATAGCTTTTGCGGTGTTGCGCGGCCATCCTTGGCCGCTTCATCTCGCCGGCGTCTCTGGAACGATTCCGTCGCGGCACCGGGCGAGCAGAACACGCGCTCTGTTGCGCAGAATTTGTAGCACGCATGATCAACCGCAGGCGGCTGAGCGAAGGGCAGGATGTTGATAGTCTCATTCTGGCCATATCGCCTCGTCGAGAAGTTCTCGCAAATTCACCATCCGCGTTGCTCCGCTGCTTCCCTAAGCGCGTCATCAGCCAGATTCCTGCATAGCTCCCGCTTTGTTCGTATTCACCCGGTCCCGTTCAAGACCTCGATGTGCAGAGCCCGACAGCACATTGCAATTGAATCGATCTGAGATCGCAAAGAGATGATTGTCTGAACCAAGCGCGCGAGTCCTGGCATGTCGATTGCTGGGAAGTGCTTGCTACACCATGCACTGAACTAGACGCAAAGGCCGAGTCAGATCCAACTTGCCGTCGAAACCAATTCTCTAGCTTAGAAGCGGCGCTGCTAACTGCCGCTCCGCCCAACGGAGCCAAGTCATGCTGAGCGACACATCCAAATTCTTCGCCTCCATTCGCATCAACAAGCAGGAAGCGCAGGAGGAGCGCCGGACCGCGGTGCGATGCGAATGGCCTGATTGCCAGAACAAGGCAACCCATCCCGCGCCAAAGGGCCGCCACAATGCGCGCGAATATTGGCACTTCTGCATCGAGCATGCTCGCGAATACAATCAGTCCTACAATTTCTTCTCCGGGATGGACGCCGAAGCGATCGCGCGCTACCAGAATGACGCGCTGACGGGCCATCGTCCAACTTGGAAAATCGGCGAGCCCATCAGCGCCCGCAAGATGACCGGCAGCCCGGCCCATTCCGAGGACGACTGCGATGCTTTTTGCATGCTCGCTGAGCTGAAGGGACGCGCCCGCGCGGAGGCCAGGCCTGAGACGCGCAAGCTTTTCAATGCCAAGCGGAAAGCGTTGCAGGTGATGGGCCTGAATGTCGATGCGACGCTCGGAGATATCAAGGCGAGGTACAGGGCGATGGTCAAGAGGCACCACCCCGATGCCAATGGCGGCGACCGCTCTACGGAGCAGCGCCTGGTCGAGATCATCAAGGCCTACCATTACCTGAAGACCGTGGTGCGGGAGAGCTAACCCGGACACGACTTGAACGGCTTCACCTCACCCGCCATTCCATAGCCCTTCATCGTGTGAAGGCTGCACCCGAGCTGGCGTGTAACCCGCTTCAGACCCTAGGCCCGAGAGGCGCAACATTTCCGCCACGCCACAAGGAGTTCTATCAACCTGCTCCCGGACCGATCAACAACGAGCCTTTGTTTCTTTCCTCGTTCATTCGCTCTCTCCTCGGGTTTGCAAGGAGGGGGCAAGTCTTCACGACGCCGATGGGCAGTTCGCAAAGGCGAGCCACAGCGAAAGTTCGAAAGTGCCGTCCTCGACTGCTCGAAAAGCAGAGCCACACTAAACTGCTGCTCCGCTGCCCGCAGGAAGGTTGGTACTGGACTTGCCTCGCGCGTTAAGATGGCACTCAGGGAGTGCCATTCGCGCCCCGTCAATGCAGGTGAGACGGCAGGCCTTTAATCACGCTCTTGATCTATATAAAATTCTGTGTCGCGCATGAGACGTTGTCGCATGTTCGACGTATGTCACATCCGCTCAACCAGAGGAGACCATCTTTCTGCGAGTGCCCCTATTATGGGGGCAAGTTCTCCGATCGGCGAGTGGTGCGAGAATTGCTGTGCGCATCGGTGGTTCTTGGAAAGTCCTGAGGATCGCATGCACGCTGTCGTCCTCGTCAAGCAGCCATTTGTTGATGTCCGCGGGTGGTGGCCCAAAATGCGCAAGCACCTGAGGGCGCTGGACCCGTCCGGGTGTGGTGTGCCGAGCTGCGAACAGTTCCATGCCGACCTCGCTCCTTTGCGGTGGCGCTCGAGATGCCGGCATGTTCTTACGAGAAGTGCTGACCGTGTCCGCCGCAATCGTTGCATGATTTGCCAGCCGTTCTTTCGAGAGACTGGGGCACTGGCACCTCGGAGAGCAGCCCGACCGGTCAGCAGCGAACAAAGTCAGCTTCGCTTTGGCTCGACCTGCCAGCGTGCGTCAAGTCGCTCCGATTATCTTCTCGGAGCGTGCTGGGACCGTGTGAAACAGTCTGGGCCGGCGCTTTCCTTTCGCGCGCGAGCTTTCAGCTGCAAGAAGCAAAGCCAACATCTGTGTAAGCAAACGGAAATAGAAAATGGATGACCAGTCGCACGGCAAAATGCCACTCGCTTCAAGCAGACGGGAAAGCCGCGGGCCCGACCTATTCAGCTTCATCGAGTGCGCTATACAGACAAGATCAATCGCAGCGCTGTTCGATCTTCTTGTGAATTTCGCGAGCAATGAAGGCTTTGATAAAGTCGCCTACGGAGCACTCTCCTGCTCCAATGAGCGTCGTTTGCCAGAGTATCTACCGCCCCCGCCAACTATAAACTTCCCGTCTGATTGGTGCCAACGCTATGCTGAACAAGAATATCAAGCGATCGACCCGGTGGTCCGGCGGACAGCAATGCTGCCAAGGCCCTTTCTTTGGGATGAACTAACCAGTCGATATGAACTGCAGCCCCGTGAGCTGCGCGTCTTACGCGAGGCCAAAGAAGCAGGCCTTAAGCATGGCATGAGCGTGCCATTGTTTGGATCGCAAGGCCGATCGGCTTTCGTATCGTTTGCATCTCCTTTCGATGATGCCGATCCACAGGATCGCATGGCTCATCTCACGACATTGGCGTCGGCGTTTCACAACGCTGTCGCGCAGATTACACCGCCGCTTGATGAGAGTTGCGAGACAGACATTCCGCTAACACCGCGAGAAACAGAGTGCCTATACTGGGTCGCAGAGGGGAAGTCAGCCTGGGTAATCGGGCAACTTGTTAACGTCACTGATAATACCGTCAATTTCCACATGAAGAACGTCATCAGAAAGCTAGGGGCGGCAAACCGGACAAATGCTGTAGCCAAAGCAACCCGGCGCGGCATCATTTAGCTCCGTACGCCTTCAAAGGAACGATCAAGGACCCTGCGTCGGCGGGCTCTTCCTTTGCGATTCATCTGCTGAGGTCGGGATAGCCGATCTCTAGTGGATTCAACGATGTACTTCAACGGAATTGGCTCAAACCAGATGACGGGGCAAGCGCATCCGGCTCGCGTGTCCGGTGTTTATCAGTGGCTGGCGTGGACCTAGGGGCGTCGGCGCTTCATGCAAGTCTCGCTGCGTCAGACTCGCCTGAGGCTGGATTTCCTAGTTCGGACAATGCAGGTCCTAGGCGGTAAATCGCATGCTTTGTCATACCGACCACGCGATCCCGGCGCTATTGATATGAAGTTCCATCCGTTTCAGATCGAGGATGTCGATCTGTTTGCCAGGAATCGCGCTGTTATAGGTTTTTGCAAGTAAGTGTTGCTAAACAGGCTGCTCAACGCAATGAACGGGTTGAAGCAACAATGACAACATCTTCATTCTCGCCACCAACCGTCTCGAGGCTCTCGAGGCTGCGCCAGCCGGCCGTCCCGGCCATATCGATCAGGCAACTGAGGTGCCGCTGCTCGATGCGACCGCCCGCGAAAGCTGGTTCGTCCCTATGGCAGGGGCTTGCCGCTGGACGAAGCCGTGATCGCTGAAGCCAGGCCCTTCACCTGAGCGGCAGCGCGGCCCTTATCGAGAAGTTGATGCTTCGCGTTGTGCAATCGAGGCTTGCCAGCTGCGGCAATGTCGGCGCGATTTCCACTAACATGAAGCTACCTGCCCGTGCGCAGCGAGTTCAATCGCGATGCGCATTGCATTGTGGCTATGGTGCGCGCCCCACAACTAGGCGCGTCCCAAGTTACCTATCGAAGGATTTGTGGTGAGGGGTCTCCAGCCGTCGACCTTGCGCATGTTGATCTGGCCGGGGGTGAGCAGGCCAGGACGGCATTGCCGCGGCGGCCGCTGATGGCAAACGGTCTTGATCTTGATCCGTCGCTCGAACTCCTCACGCGGCCGCTCAATTGCGTCGGTAGCCGGAATAAGATGTCGCGGCGCCAACTTCCGCTGCGGTGTTCTACAGCGCGGTGTATGGTGCTACCATCGGCGCAGAGGCAGCGGGAGCGCGAATGGCAGGTACGACGACGCGGGCGATGAGCCGGGGTTCGGCTCGGGAGCTTGCCTCTGCGACCCGGTGAGTTGTACCAAGAGCGCGAATTCTTCTTGTCGTTTCGCCGCAGCTCAGATGCCACTGAGGCGAGTGATTGGGGTCGGCATCCCACCGAAGCTTCGGAGAGGTGTTGTTTGGGGAGGCGGCAGGCTTCACCGGCAGCACCGATATGGCGAGGAGTGGGCCAACGCGCTGGCAAGACCCCGCTGGCCAGCGATGAAATGTTGCTCGAGGTCGTAGGAACATCATGGCGGTCTCGCGCGTGCGGACGCCTCTCGCGGAGCGAGTATGTCGGCCGGCCGCTGCAAGCAAGGCGACTGGCGCAGGGCTCTCGACCAAACCGACAAGATCGTCCCGCTCAGCGGCCAAGCGGAGGAAACTAACTGTCCCAGATTTGATGCGTCAGAGGCCCCAGATTCGTCGTCCCGAATACGTTGGAACTTTCGGCAGGATAAGCCGAAGAGCAGGCCAATATATGCCCGCTATTCGAACTTCTGCCGATTTGCGTCAGCAACCCGGACAAGAGACTCTTCTCGACGCACATGGGGCAGACGCTAGCGGCCAACAAGCGGCAGGCGTTGGGCAGCTGAATGGTGATCGCCTCGCAATCGCGTTTGACGCAATAGCGATCTTGCGGCCGGTTCAACCCGCTACCTCAACTATTTTCGACTGCCAGCCCTAGTGCCAATTCGTTTGGGCAACTTCCTTCCACGATCGGCTTCGAAGTTCGCGCTAATTCGAGCGTGCAGCAAGGCTCGACAGCGAGGGACTGTCTGAGTGGCGGCAGGCACTGATCCTGAGCCCCGCGCAGCTGTTGCCGGCGCTCCTGCGGGAGGGTGGAGGATCGCGGCTACGCGCAGAACTCACCGAAACTGCCGGGGACTGCAAGTCCTTGATAGGAGTATCGCCACGGGAAGCTGTCCTGTTTGTTGATGCCCTCGCGTCACAGTGCCGCATCCGAATTCCTAGTCCTCTCATCTCGCGCACAATGGGGATTGACGAGGGAGCTCCGACTGAGTGTCGGATTCCGTTGTTCGCTGCCTTCATCTCACCTCGCATCCGCTTTTGCGCGACATCAAAGCGCTTAGATCAGCTCCTGACTAGATGAGCAAAACGCAGACCAACTTCAGTAACGGTTCTTGCTTCATGGCGCTCACGCAAAGATTAGAGTTCCGGCAATCCCAGTCGCTGGTCATGTCGCCGCAGCTGATGCAGGCGATAAAGCTGCTGCAATTATCTAATCTCGACCTCATGACCTTCGTGGAGGAAGAGCTGGAGTGTAATCCGCTGCTCGAGCGTGCCAGTGACGATGCAGCTGGGGCCGAAGCCCCGACTGAGGTCGATCAGGTCAGCGGCGATCAGCTGGCCGAGGCCCAAGTGCGCGACGCCCGGGATGGCGCCATGACCACCTATACCGAATGGGGTGGCGGCGGCTCGGGTGACGAAGACTACAATCTCGAAGCGTTTGTCGCGTCCGAGACAACATTGTCCGACCACCTGGCCGAACAACTGTCGGTCGCATTCACCGCGCCGGCGCAGCGCATGATCGGGCAGTATCTGATCGATCTCGTCGACGAAGCCGGCTATCTGCCGCCGGATCTCGGCCAGGCCGCCGAGCGGCTCGGCGCAACGCAGGAGGATGTCGAGCACGTTCTTGCCGTCCTGCAGGAGTTCGATCCGCCCGGCGTCTGTGCGCGTAACTTGCGCGAGTGCCTGGCGATCCAGCTCCGCGAGCTCGATAGATACGATCCGGCGATGCAGGCCCTCGTCGAGCATCTCGATCTCCTCGCCAAGCGCGACATCGCGAGCTTGCGCAAGCTCTGCGGCGTCGACGACGAGGACATCGCCGACATGATCGACGAGCTCCGCCGGCTCAGTCCCAAGCCGGGCATGAAGTTCGGGTCGGCGCGGCTGCAGACGATGGTACCCGACGTCTATGTCCGTCCGGCTCCTGATGGCGGCTGGCATGTCGAGCTCAACAGCGACACCTTGCCGCGCGTGCTGGTCAACCAGACCTATTATTCCAAGCTGTCGAAGAAGATCGGCAAGGACGTCGATAAGTCCTACTTCAACGACGCGCTGCAGAACGCGACCTGGCTGGTGCGCGCGCTCGACCAGCGCGCCCGCACCATCCTGAAAGTTGCGACCGAGATCGTGCGTCAGCAGGACGGCTTCTTTACCCTTGGTGTTGCGCATTTGCGGCCGCTGAATCTAAAGGCCGTTGCCGAGGCCATCCAGATGCATGAATCCACGGTGTCGCGCGTCACCGCCAACAAATACATGGCAACAAATCGCGGCACATTCGAGTTGAAATATTTCTTCACGGCATCGATCCCTTCGGCGGATGGCGGTGAGGCGCATTCCGCTGAAGCGGTGCGTCACCGCATCAAGCAGCTGATCGAATCCGAAGAGCCGTCAGCGGTTCTGTCCGATGACGCGATCGTTGAGCGCCTGCGAGTCTCGGGCATTGACATTGCCCGCCGCACGGTCGCGAAGTACCGCGAAGCCATGCGCATTCGGTCCTCGGTGCAGCGCCGCCGCGACAATATGTGGTCAACGATGAACAGTAGAGCATCGGGCGGAACTGGCCTCGATAAATAAACCCCCAGCTGTCGATTTAATCCGGAAGCGTAGCTTTGGAGGTCTCTGAAAGCGGGCCTTTGGAGCGAGATTGTTGATGGTGATGGAAGGAAGCTTCTGGCGCGGCATTTGAGGAGAGGTAGTATAGGCCGACTGCCGTCTAAGAGGGGCGAGCGTTTTCAGAGGCTCCGTCGGCGCCAAGCTCTTATTCCTCCCAAGTCCTCGCCTTGGCTTATTGTCGGCCGATATACGGCCCCGATCGGTAGCAGCCGGCTGATCTCGCACGCCAATGATCGCCACCACCTCTTCCGCGATAACTTTCCGGTTCGTTGCTACGCTGCACAACAAGGTTGTAGGGCGAATTATTGGCTTAACCATAATAGCTCGGCGCTAAATGTTGTAAAAACTACACTTGGAGCGCCCAGATTTTGGAAAATGAACAGGTTTTCGAGTGCGCAACTGTAGCCGCGCCCAGCATCGCCAAGTGCGGTTGGGCGGGATCGTCAGGATTGCGCCAAGTCGGGGCTGCTTAGGACCGGCGAGCTCATGGCGGCTTCAAGACAATCGACGACGTCCCGGCAGGAGGGACACATGACCTGGCTGAGCAGGGACAATCTGCCGAATGGCACGTGTTCTGACGAGGCGCATTCGAACTCGGCGGAAGCTAGCGACGCCGGCACACAAGTCGGCGTCGAACGCCATCGCTCATAGAGTCTTGAGATATTCGACAAGCGCTCGCCGTTCGGCGTCGGTCAACTCTGGTCCGATGATGCCGGGCGGCAGTTTCCTTAAGTCGGTTTCCTTACCCTCGAAAGAATGTCCGCGATTGCTGTTCCCAAGCAGCGACACATCGAAGTTCGTCAGACCGGCCGCACAGCTTTCGGACGACTGTGCTTTCGTCGCGAGCCCGACGTTGACCGGGTCGAACGCACGGCTGCCTACGCAAAACGACATCGGCCGCTTGGCGTGCGGCACCAGCATGTCTCTCAGGGTCGGAACAGACCCGTTGTGCAGATAAGGAGCTGTTGCCCAAACACCGTCCAATGGTCGCGCCCGGTACTGAGTGAAAAGCTGTCCCAGCTATTTAGGTTCATCGAGGGTACGATCAAGCATGTCATGCCGACCATCGTTGCCGAGATCGCCTATCAAAGCCTTGGAAGCGAAAAGCTGGTTGATTTTATCGATGAGCAGATACGCAGCGAGAAGACATCTGCAATTCGCACGCTGCTCTGCTCTTTCATGTTGCTCGAGATCGACTCGTTCCCTAGCTATAACCAGGATAAGTGAGTTTTACGAATCGGAAGATACGCCACGGTGGGTGACAGCTGTCATAACCGAGCGCCTGTACAGCTATTATCGGCAACGACCTCTGGCGGGCGCAACACGCAAAAAATTTGAGGAACTTGTTGTGACGCTAGAAATGCGCTTGGCCGGTAAATCTCGTCCAAGAGTTCGAGGAAATTATTTATCCGCCTTGAAGAAGAAGGCATTCAAAGAGCCAAAGTCCTAAACTCTTATTCTGGATGAAGCGCCTCCTACAGTCAAAGATCGAGCCATGTCGCTGGACTTGCGGCGCGGATGGGGCGGCGGACTCGATCATGGCCATGGATCGCCTCAAGGGTCGCGCATGGCAACCGAAAGGCTACCATACGCCGGCCAGCTGATCGTTAGGGTCGCGCCGGGCGGCGATCATGGTTCGATGAACGCCGCTGCGCGCGGATCACGCCCGGCCTGCCTTGACCAGATCGAACCACCGCTTCAGGTGCGGATGCGCGCACCAGTCGATCCGTCGTTGATCGACCGGGAGCGGTAGCCCGCGGGTCGCTTCGTCCGATGTCGATACGTTGCGCCACGCCTTCGATCTCGCCCAGGCCATCCTGGACAACAAGCATCTCGACGTGGACTATAAGACCTTCTCGCGACGGACGGTGAGGCACAGCAAGACGCTGGAACGCGTTGAAGGCGTCGTGGTTCGGCTCCTGAGTGGCGTCCTCGAGTTTCCTCCGGGCGCGCGGCCCCGCGAGGCACTGCGGGCGATCGGGCTGGAACGCTTTGCCCCGCCGCTGCTGATCGCGGGTAAGATCGATCTTCTTGGGGCCGATCTCTCCGGAGCCACTCCGCTCATCTCGGGATCGCGCCTAAGGAGGCAGATCATGTCCGCTTCCGGGAGCCGCCGGCGTATGTTTTGACGATCGAAAACTTGGCAAGCTTCAACAGGCACGTCGCCGAGGCCGACGCCGCTCGACTGGGTGCTACGCTGTATGTTGGCGGGTATCCCTCGCTTGCCAGCCAACAGGCCCTGCGCACGATCTCGGCAATGGTGTCCGAACAAACCCCGATCTTTCACTGGTCGGATATCGATCCGGACGGCACCTGGATATTCCACACGATGGAGCGCGCCGTCGGACGACCGATCCTGCCGCATCTCGGGGCGGGCGCCGACCAAAAAGTCCGCACCCGCTCGTTGCCCACCAAACTCCGGCATCGCTTCACTGGCGGCATACTTGGCCAAAGATGGATCCAAGATCCTCGAGCAGGAGGAGCTTGATCCGATTCTTCCTACGCCCACGTAGGCGTTCGGACTGACGAGGGCGCCAGCTTGCGTAACGGGCACGCTTGGCCATTGACGTAAGCGGCTCGGTGACAAGCTGGAGCTCTTGCTGGCCGAGAGCTTGAGGGGGCGCATGAGACCGGCGCGTTGCGGACGCGCGATCTCAAGCAGCGACGGTGGAGACCACCGTTCAGCCCAAGACCATCACCTCCCGACCGATGCCAAGCTGGAATATGCGGCGATTAACCAATCGGCTGGCCCGCGAGTGCGGCCTTAAGTTGCGGCAATCTTATCTGCGCATCGGCTCAGGCGCCTCTCAGTCATCGAGCCGTGAATGGCCACATGAAGAGCGACGGGCATCTCGGTCGCTGCCATCTCAAAGGGCCGGGAGGGGGACGCCGCCAACATCGCCTTCACCGCCGTCGACCACAATCTCCGCCTCACCCTCAGCCTGGCTGAGGCTTTCGTTGGGCCTAATCCGCAACGCCTTGTTGCTGATGCTCGCGGTCGCGCTCGAGCTTCGTCCTGCAATATGGCGGGTTGAGAGACCAGATTGTTTGCGGATCGAGAAAGGTTGCGGCAATGCATCAAGCACTCGTCCCTCTTAAAAGCAGCACAATCAAGAACAAGATCGAGGCGTCCGTGCCGCAAGGTGAGATTAACAGAGGGATTCGAACGAGCTACTATGCATCAGCTCGGGCGGTTGGCCCGGCTCGGCCCTCGTTTGTAGGCTGGCTGCGCGGGGTCTGAACATGGGCCTGCATTGATCATCTCCCCATGGCTTTTGCAACGGCTGCTGTAACGCTGTTTTCTTGACTTACCCAAAAATACCCAACTTCGATCTGAATGGGTGCATAAGGGCGGAAAATCACGGCTAGCGTTACCAACACTCGCGGCCCTGGAAGACGACAGGCACGTGAACTTGAGGGCCGAAGAGCCCAGAGGAGGGACCAATGCCAAGGACGCTAGCCGCACCGCGCGGCCATTCTTACCATTTCGTCAAAGCCGCTCTGATTTGCTCAACTCTCTTGTCCGGTGCGGCCGCATCTTTCGGCCAGGCCAAAGCGGAGGATATCAACTGGCGCCAGTTCGAGGGCGCTTCGATCGTTTGGGCTTACGACATCCATCCATATGCTGACGCGGTTGCAGCACAGCTTCCTGAGTTCGAGAAGTTGACGGGCATCAAGGTGACGCCCGAGCTTTATCCGGACGATGCCTATTGGAATAAGCTGACCATCCAGCTGAGCACAAAATCGCCCTCGTGGGATGTCGTCGGCACAGGAATTCAACCGGCTTGGGATCTTGCGCCCGGTCAACTGCTTGAGCCGCTCGACCGCTATCTGAACGACCCTAAGCTCACATCGGCAAGCTATGACTACAAGGACTTCTTCCCCGCATTGCGTGACGCGCTGACTTGGCAAGTCAATGGCGGGCAGATCGAACCGGGCCGGGGTCAGGTGTGGGCCATCCCGCACGGGTTCGAAAACATCCAATTGTTCTACCGTAAGGACATTCTTGACAAACACGGTATCAAGGTTCCGACAACCCCGCCGGAAATGTCGGCGGCATGCGAAAAGCTAAAATCTGCCGATCCCGCGATCACGCCCCTGGGTGTGCGAGGAGTGCGCTTTTGGAGCAGCATCCACACGGCCGCGATCTCAATCGCCAAGTCCTATGGTGTACACGACTTCGTCGTCAAGGACGGCAAGTTGGAAACCGGTCTCAATTCTCCCGAGTCGATCGCCTTCCACAAAGACTACGTGGAGATGATCAAGAGGTGTGCTGCCCCATCCTTTGCCAACGACAACTGGTACCAAGTGGTCGATGGCATCAATTCGGGTCGGACAGCGATGGCGATCGATTCTAACATGTTCGGGTTCTGGAACGATGTTGCCGGCAAGCCCGCTTCGGGCAAGATTGCCTTCGCTCCGCCACTGCGAGCTCCGAACGGCAAGACTTTCGAATCGAACATCTGGATCTGGTCCCTGGCCATGAATGCTGCTTCCCAGAAAAAGGGAGCGGCCTGGCTCTTCATTCAGTGGGCGACGTCAAAGCAGGTCGAGCTGAACGGTGCCATCGCCGGCAAGCTCGTCAACTCGCCGCGCGCTTCGACCTGGAGCGACAAGGTTTGGCTCGACTATGCGGCTAAACCGGAATTCACAAATTTCGTGGATACCTTCAAGAGTGTTCAGGACCGGGCTGCGCTCGCCTTTACGCCGCGCGTAGGGTTTGCCGAGGCCATGAACGCCTGGGCAGTTGCCATGCAGAAGATGGTTAATGGTGCGGACGTGAAGGCGACATTGGCCGACCTCGCCTCCGAGATTCGCTCCTCCATGTAAGGCAACCGGGGAGCGGCATCACCGGATTGCCGCCTCCACTACCCCCGCGTATCTTTCGAGAAGTGAGCGATGAACCTTCGAGGCATCGACGCAACCGTGATGCTACAATCATCGGTAGGCCAACTGGCACCGCCCAAAAAAGAGCAGGTGCAAAGCGCCGGGCAGCATGCTCTTGACTGGTGGAGCCTTGCTGCGATTGCTCCCGCGATCATCATACTGCTCGGATTTCTTTTTCTGTTTTTCTATGGCGTCTTCCAATCGCTGACCGATCTCAAGTTTGGCCGTCCCCTGGTTCGTTTCATTGGGGTCACCAACTATGAAGTGGCAATCAAGACTCAAGATTTCTGGAACAGCATGCGGGCGACCACGGTGTATGCCTGCTCCGCGGTCCTCGCGGAAGCGTTCTCTGGGCTTGCGCTCGCCAAATTGTTCGCAAGCCGCGTGTTTCTTGCACAATTGATGCGGCCTGTCATTCTCCTTCCGTTGGTATTGCCGCCCATGAGCGTCGCCCTGATGTGGACCACAATGATGGATCCACAAAACGGGATTCTGAACTATTTGCTTTCGCTCGTCGGGATCGGCCGCTTCGCCTGGATTTCGGACGCCGGTACGGCGATGTTCTCGCTAGTTCTCATCGACATATGGACTTACACACCATTTTTTGCGCTCATCATCTTCGCCGGTTTGCAGGGCATTAACGAGGAGATCAGAGAAGCCGCGCGGATCAATGGCGCTAAGGGTTGGGCGACGTTCCTCCATATTGAGCTTCCACTCATTGCACCGTATATCCTGATCGCCGCAGTCTTTCGGCTGATCGAGTCGCTCAATCAGTTCGATATCATCTTCGGAACAACCCAGGGCGGTCCAGGTGACAGTACCTCCGTGCTCTCGGTTCGCGCCTACATCACAGCCTTTCAAAACCTCGCCTTCGGGCGTGGTGCCGCGCTCATGGTTGTCAACTGGTTGATCGTGCTTCTCGGGACCTTGGCCATGGTAAAATTGTGGCGGTTGGTTCGGCAGCGCGTAAGCTAGAGGAGGCTGGCAATGCGCTTCAAACGCTTAACGCCCGCAAGCTTGTTCCTTAATGGACTGGTTGTTGTCTGTACGCTCATCCTGACATTTCCCCTGGTCTGGATCGTGATGATGTCGCTGAAGCAGCAGGCCGAGGTCATGACCTTGCCGCCGCGCTTTGTCTTCACTCCAACATTTGAAAACTTCCGCGTTTTGTTCGATGCCGCCCAGGCCGGGGCGACAAGCTACGGCACCATCAAGGTTGATTTCCTGACGCCGGTCGCCAATAGCGTCGTGATATCGCTTGGCGCGGTGCTCGTATCGCTGATCGCCGGCGTACCCGCAGGTTACGTCTTGGCAAGACGTGATATCCCTAGGAAGGAGGACATCGCGTTCTTCATTCTGGGCTTCCGCTTCGCGCCGGCACTCCTTGTCGTTATACCGCTGTTCAGCGTGTTCCAAACAGTTGGCCTTTATGACACTTATCTCGGCATGATCTGGGTTTATCAGGTCGTCACGCTGCCAATGATCATCTGGCTAAGCCGATCATATATCGAGGACATCCCAAAGGACATTGAGGAGGCGGCGGCCATGGATGGTGCAAAGCCGTTCCGTGTAGTCTGGCACATCGTTCTTCCGCTTCTAAAGCCCGGCCTAATCGGCGCTTCATTGCTCATTTTCTTGCTTGCCTGGCACAATTTCGCTCTCGGCCTGATCCTCAGTTCGACGAAAGCACCGGTCACCGTGGCCCTGCTCAAGCTGCTTAATCCAGGCGTTCAGTTCTATCCGGTCATGGCTGCGGGTTTGGTGGTGACCATGATTGTGCCGATCGTCCTGATTATCCTTGGCCAGCGTCATCTCGAACGTGGCCTTACCTTCGGGGCCGTGAAATGAGCCCCAGACCATTGATGTTCTTCGGAACGACCAATCTTGACCTCTGCTTCAACGTCGAGCGGCTTCCAACGCCGGGTGAAAGCCTGATGGGAAGCTTAAAGCAGAATGCGGGAGGCAAGGGCGCAAATCAGGCGGTCGCCGCCGCTCGATTGGGGCTTCGGCCGAGCTTCTACACCCGGCTTGGCGATGATGACGCTGGCCGATCGTTGCTGCAAGCGCTGCGTGAGGCAGGTGTCCGCCTTGATGCCATTGAGGTATGCCCGGGGGAGATATCCGGTTCTGCTCTTGTCCTCGTCGGCGACGACGGCTCCAACATGATTGTCATAGACCCGGGAGCCAATGCAAATGTCACTCCGAGCATGGTCGAGAAGGCGGCCGAATTCATTGAGCGGGACGCAATCGTCGTTGCCGAAATGGGCATGCCGGTCCCCGCGCTCAATCACCTTTTTGCATTGAAGAGCGTCAAGGAATTCGATCTTATTTTCAATCCGGCCCCCGTGAGGGCGGGCCTGTCGCCCGCGGCGTGGAGGAGTGTCGATTTCGTCACACCAAACCAGACGGAAGCTTTCGAGCTCACCGGTGTCGAGGTGCATGACTTCGACGGCGCCGCTCATGCGGCTGGAAAGCTTCTCGATCTCGGGCCGAAGGCAGCGCTGATCACGCTAGGTGCGCAGGGAGCCTACTACGCCGATGCCAGCGCGACTTTCGCGCTCCGCGCATTTCCTGTGAAGGTCGTTGATACGACCGCGGCGGGGGATGCCTTTAATGGAGCTTTCGCAGCCTCTCTTGCTCATCGGTTGCCGATACGAGAAGCGATCAAAAAGGCGCTCGCGGTTGCCGCCTTATGTGTGACGCGACGCGGCGCCCAAAGATCGATGCCTAGCAGTTGGGCCGTCGACGAATTTCTGAATTCTCAATCGATCTTGGAGTTGGAATGACCGAACAGTTCTCAGTTGCAGACAGGACCGTGCTTGTGACCGGTGCAGGTGGAGGCATTGGCTCAGCCATAGCTAATGCTTTCCGTCAAGGCGGTGCGAACGTCCTGGCAACCGACGCGAATTTGGAAAACCTGCGAGTCATTCTGACTCGTTTGCCGCACGGCAATGGCATCCTGCCGATGAGCATGGATGTGTCACGAGAAGATGATGTCGGCAGGGTGCTTGATGAGATCGCCAAGCGCTTCGGCAGGCTCGATGTCCTGATCAACAACGCCGGAATAAAATCGGCTCAGGCGCTTCTGACCGGAAATGCCGATCGAATCGAAAAAACCATCCAGATCAATTCCGTCGCAGTGCTTCGTTGCGCGAAGCTGGCGATCGAGCGCTTCATGAAGAGCAAAGGCGGCCGCATCGTCAATGTCGGGTCCTCGTTGTCATCTCAAGGTGCTGTTTTCAACTACCAGGCTGGCGGCGCCGACTATTGCTTGTCAAAAGCCATCGTGCACGATGTGACAAAGCTGCTCGCTTATGAATGTGCTCCGTTCAAGATCAACGTCAACGCGATTGCTCCCGGGATTATCGATACACCCTTGCACGGGCGTCCGCGGGAGGAAACCGAAGCGCGCCATAGTGGCCGAATTCCGCTGGGCCGGGTCGGACTGCCGGAAGATATCGCAGGGCTTGCGGTGTTCCTGGCCAGCCCCGCAGCTTCCTACATGACCGGGCAGATTGTCCATGTGAATGGTGGGATGCTGATGAATGGTTAGCCTCAGCTCTAAGATCAACTGGCCGCCGATAGAAGGGATTATCTCCGATCTGGATGGCGTCGTTTATCGTGGCGGCACCGCAATAGCGGATGCCATAGAGGCGTTTACGAGATGGCAGAAAGCAGGCGTGCCATTCTGCTTTGCGACGAACAATTCAACGCATACCCCGGAGGACGTCGTCGGCAGGCTGAGAGGATCTGGTCTTTCGATCGCACCGTCTCAGGTCGTTACAAGCGCTATCACCGCCGCAGAACTCGTTCGAACCAATTATCCGCACCTAACGCGAATCTATGTCATCGGAGCTTCCTCGCTTGTGACGGCCATGCGAGATGTTGGGCTGGAGGTCACGGACCGAGCGCCCGAAGCTGTCGTGATGGGGCTTGACCGGGACATCACGCATGAGAAGCTGCGAATTGCGGTTGAGTCGATCCTCAATGGAGCTGTGTTCATAGGAACCAATCCCGATCTTCTGCTGCCGACGGCCAGCGGGTTCGAACCTGGCGCTGGTGCGACCATTGCAGCTGTGGCCGCTGCTACGCAAGTGCGGCCTTCGATCGTTGGAAAGCCGCAAGTGCCGATGATCGAGACAGCGCTCTCACGCCTCGGTACGAAGCGCGGGTCGACCATCATGATCGGAGATCAAGTTCCTACGGATATTCAAGCCGGAAAGAGGGCGGGTCTTGCCACGGTGCTTGTTACAACCGGCGTGCCAACGCGTCAGGATCCGTCCTTGATGGCTCCCGACTTCATCGTATCGAGCTTGCGCGAGATTGAGGTAAGTGCTGCTCGCGCGGCTCAACCGCGACAGAGGAGGGCATAATGGCCGACGTTCGCCTGGAGGGCCTCAAGAAGACTTTTGGGACAATCGAGATCCTGAGTAATATCGACCTGACTATCGATCACGGCGAATTTGTCATCTTTGTTGGTCCGTCCGGGTCGGGCAAATCCACGCTTCTGCGCATGATTGGCGGGCTCGAGCCCATCAGCGGTGGGCGGCTCCTCATCGACAATGAGCTCGTCAACGACATCGATGCGGCCGATCGCAACCTCGGCATGGTCTTTCAAAGCTACGCTCTCTATCCGCATATGACGGTGAAAGAGAACCTGGCCTTTCCCCTGCGCATGGCCAAAGCCGGGAAAGCCGCGATCGCCGCCAAGATAGCCAAAACAGCATCGCTATTGCAGATCGACCATCTATTGGAGCGCAAGCCTCGACAACTTTCAGGAGGGCAACGCCAGCGCGTCGCAATCGGGCGCGCCATCATGCGAGAACCAAAAGTTTTCCTGTTCGATGAGCCGCTCTCCAACCTGGACACCGATTTGCGCGTGCAGATGCGGGTTCAGATCGCCAAGCTCCACAAGCAGCTCGGAAATACCATGATCTACGTGACGCATGACCAGGTGGAGGCGATGACCTTGGCTGACAAGATCGTGGTGCTCAAGGACGGCAACATCGAACAGGTCGGCAGCCCGCACGATCTGTATCACAATCCCGCTTCGCGCTTTGTTGCAGGATTCATCGGCTCGCCCAAGATGAACTTCCTGGGCGGCAAGGTCGAAGCAGCTCATGAACATGGCATGGATGTCCGGTTGGACGCCGGGCCCACGATCTCCGTTCCGGTCCAGCCGGACCAGATGCTGGTTGGCAAGCCGGTCACTGTTGGAATTCGCCCGGACGACTTCTCCTCGTCAATGCCCGGGCAGCAGGAGATCTCGATTGAACTTGGGGTCGATTTCGTCGAGCATCTCGGCAGCGTCACGTACATCTACGGTAATGCCGGAAACGAAGCTCTCGTCGCCAGGGCGCCACAATCCGGTTGGCCCAAAGGCGCCTCCAAGTTCACCCTCACCGCCGCTCCAGCCGATTGCCACTTGTTCATGGGCAATGGAAAGGCGGTATGGCGGTTGCACGCACCTGCGAGTTGGAGCTAGTCTTCACGTAGAGCCGTGCGATGATGCGCGGCTCAGGATCGACAGGCGGACGGCTGAGGTGAAGGGAGCCGGTATCAGGCAGTTCTTCCGCAATTCCCGTTCGTTTGTCCTTGGTGCGGGGATCGGGTCGGGCATGACCGCCAGAGCCGCCGAGCGGGCGGGGGCCGATTTCGTGCTCGCGCTCAATGCGGGCCGTTTTCGTGCCATGGGTGGGGCCTCGCCTGCCTCGATCCTCCCAATCCGCAATAGTAACGAATTCGTGGCAAGCTTCGGACGGACCGAAATTCTGCCCAGCACGAAACTGCCGGTCTTCTTCGGCACCTGTACATTCGACCCCGAGCTCGATGTTGATCGTTGGCTCGATCGGATCATCAAATGGGGATTTGGCGGCGTGACCAACTTCCCATCGGTCATACACATCGACGATGAGCGCAGGTCATTGCTCGAGAAGTGTGGTCTTGGTTACTCCCGGGAAATCGAGCTCCTCGTGAAAGCTGCAAAACGCGGCCTGATGACAATTGCCTATACGCGCAGTCAATCCGAGGCGCGTCGAATGGTCGAAGCGGGCGCCGAGGCCATTTGCATCAACTTCAATCTAAACCGCGCGGTTGAAAGCGGAGCCGATCCGTCGGTCAGCCTGTCTGAACTTGCAGCGCGTACGAGCGCCGTTGCGCGCGTTGCTCAATCCGTCAACAAGAGCACCATCTGCCTGCTTGGGGGCGGCCCCATTACGAAGCCGGACGAACTCCTCGACATCTGCCGCGAGACCGGAATCCAAGGTTTCATCGGAGGCTCTTCGCTGGACCGCGTGCCTCTGGAGATGTCGGTCCTCGAGGTGACGTCGGGCTTCAAGACCATCCACCTGTTGCGCGAGAAGGTGGATCTGCTCGAACGGCAGCTGCAGTTGAGTGGTTTCAGGCACGGCGTGATCGCACAGTCCTCGGCAATGAAGCGCATCCTTGAGATCACCAGACGCGTTGCGGCGACCCCCCGCCCGGTCCTCATCTGGGGGGAGGCCGGCTCTGGCAAGCGTAGAATAGCAACCCTGGTTCACGCGTTTAGCGACCGCAGGCACGCCAAAACGGCGTTGTTTCATTGCCGCCCCGGTCCGGCGATGGATATACTTGGCCCGTTGTTCGGCGCCGAGCGTCTTGAGAGCGGCAGACGCCAATTGTCACTCCTGGAGGCGTCGAGTGACGGTGCCGTCGTGCTATTGCATGTCGACCAACTTTCGCGCGATGGACAGGAGCGCCTTGCCGATTACCTCGAGACAGGCGGATTTACCCCTCTGAACGGGGTAACTGTCATGCGTTCCAACGCCCGGATCATTGCCACCGCGACCGTGGCCCGAGGCGCTGGTCTTGAAACGGTTCTGTGCGCGCGGCTTCTCGACCTTTTTACCGGGCTGGATGTCCAATTGCCTTCGCTACCCGACAGGCTTGAAGATCTGCCGCAACTCGTTCAACACTTCACCGTCGAAGCCAAAGGAGATTCCAGCGCCCAGACGCTCACGATAGAAAACTCTGCATTCCTTGCGCTCGCGGGGCACGATTGGCCAGGCAATTTGCGCGAGTTGCGGCAGGTCGTGAACCAGCTCGTGACCTTGCCATCAAGTCACATCACCGGTGAGGTGCTAAAGCCGTTGTTGGAGCCACCTTTTGGCGCACGGCCCGCGGCCTCGCTGTCCGAGCGAGACTGGATCATCGAGGGCTTGAAGAGAAACCGGCTTCACCGCGGCAAGACTGCTCGCTCTCTCGGGCTTTCGCGCAAAACCCTCTACAATAAAATCAAGAAACTGCGGATCCTCGAATAAGGCCTCATGCCCGTCGTAGCGGCTGCTTGGCCGTGGCGGCCTGCTCCAGGGAGAACCTCGGTACCGACGACGATCCATGAGAGCCAAGGCTTACGAGCCCGATATCCGATCCAATCGGCAGCGCAAGCGCCTCGGGTCGCAGATAGACGGCCCCATCCAGCTGCGAACCAAGCCGTTGCTCCGCTGCTGTCATCTTTGCCTCGTCCGCCGCGATAAACAGGACTTTGAACCCGCGCCTTGCAAACCACTCCATACGGCGAAGCTCGAGCTCCTGACCGCGATCGAGCGGCACTCCTGCCGATGTCCGTTCAATCATGCAGGCTGGCGGAAAATTCGTCACTCCGGTCATCTTTGCATCCTGTAACAGATCTCCGAGATCTTCCCAGCAGGCAAAGGGATCGATCATGACGACGGCCGCATAGCAGCAAGGGGGCGCCTTGGGGCTCGCGTGCAAGTCCCGCACGAGGCAGTCGTTCCAGTCGATGACAGGAAGTGTAGCCATGACGAGCATGGCATTCTGCGGAAGAGTCCGCAGTGACGGCGCATAGATCGTTATCTGATCACCGCGAGGCGAGGGGAGACTTGCGGCAAGGCGACCAAAGACATTGGCTCTCACGGTTCTACCCAATCCTACCCATTTGAACCTTTCGCCGATCTTACACGCCATTCCATCGAGGTCTAGACCACCACTCGTCGATCTTTGGGGGAGCAATGTCATGTCTTTCTTCGGCGGGGGAGCCGGGCTCGGCTGGATGCGATGAACGCTAACGCCGTCATAGCCGTTCTTGCTTGAGTAGCCTCTCCGCGCCTTGCTGTGAGCCGGATACGATTTGCCGATGCTGCCCGAGTTCGGCTCGTTCTGAAAAAGGGCCCGTGAAGCGTCTCGGGTAGAAAATTCCGGGCGAGCTATCGCTGCGTCCTACGGATCCGCTAGCAGACCGGCTCGTCTGCTTCCTCCCTGACTCGCGCCGCTGCTGGAAGATTCCGGCAGCGGCATCTTTTTGTCTCGGAGCGCGCCGACGATGCGGGCGGCCCAAACCACAAAGCTCCGCCAGCTGACGCTCGCCTCCTTGCAAAGGGGAGAGGCGGCTTCCCTCGTTACGGTGGCGCTCAGGATGAAGCGGCTGCTGCTATGGCCGCTTGGAGCTACCCAACTTTACCCAATCGCGCTCGTATCCGGGCTTATGGGCCATTTCACTCCGATCTAGACCTCCAGGTGTCCAGAAACGTCCAGGAGGAAGATCGTGTCTCACCATTACGCGGACGACGAAAGGTCGATCCGGGATGGTCAGCGGTGCGATCCTGCGGGCATGGCCGCGATCGTCGCAACCCTGGACACAAAGGGCCGCGAAACCGCTTATCTCGCGCGCGTCATCGAACAGTGGGGCCGCAAGACTCTTACGATTGATGTAGGCACATCAAACCGGAGGAACAGCAGCGATGCACGCGTGGTTTCACCCGCCGAGGTCTTGCGGGAAATAGCTGCAAGCGCGCGTGAAGAGGTCAAGGAGCTCCTCCGATCAGGTGCGATCGACGCCATCGTCGGCGTGGCGGGCGGCAAAGGCAGCGCGGTCTTCGGTGAAGTTGTATCGGATTTGCCGTATGGATTCCCGAAGCTACTGGTGAGCAGCGCGAGGCCAGCCCTCCTGGCCGAATTGGCCCTCCACAACGACATCATCCTCTATCCGACCCTGGTCGATCTTTTCGGGATCAACGCGTTCACCGAACGCGTTCTGGACAATGCGGGGCGGGCCATTGCGGCGATGCGCTATGTGCCCGCTCAGGATCGGCGGAAGAAGAAGACGGTTGCGATCACGGCCTTTGGGGTCACGACGCCGGCGGCAAATCGCTGTGTCGCGCGGCTGGCAGAGGCAGGCATCGACGCGATTGTCTTTCCGGCCAATGGCGCCGGGGGCCGCAAGATGGAGCAGCTCGTGTCCGCCGGCGAGTTCGATGCGGTGCTCGATCTGACCACAACCGAGCTCGCTGACGAGCTTGTCGGCGGCACCGCTAGTGCGGGTCCGGGTCGGCTCAAAGCAGCATCTCGCCGCATGATTCCGCAGCTCATCGCCCCGGGGGCCGTCGATATGGTAAATTTTGGCCCTCCCTCGAGCGTGCCTGCCGAGTTCAAGGAGCGCCAATTCTATTCGCATACCCCCTTCACGACGCTCATGCGTACGACCGTCTCGGAGAATGAGCGCATAGGCAGGCTCACAGCCGAGCGCCTTTCGCAAGCAAAGGCGCCCGCCCTCGTTCTGTGGCCGGTCAAGGGGGTCTCTGACTATGACCGGGACGGCGGCATCTTTCGAAACCCTGAAGCCGATAGGGCCTGGTTCGACGCGGTCAGGCGACATCTGCCGCGATCGATCATCGCCCGCGAGCTGGATTGTCACATCAATGATCCGGAATTTGCGGAGGCGGCCGCATCGTGGATCGTCGAACAATTGACACCAGGAGATTCATCAGTTGCGGATGTTTGATCGGGCCGAAATACTCGCAAAGATCACAGCTCAAGTTGAGGCTGGAAAGGCAGTGCTTGCCGCGGCGAGCAGTTGCGGCCTCGTCGCAAAATGCGCAGCTCTCGGCGGCGCCGACATGCTCGTGGTCTACAGCACCGGGCTGTCGCGGTTGATGGGGCTGCCGACGAGCCGGATCGGCGATTCCAATGCGCGCACGCTCGAGCTCGCGGCGGAGATCCGCAACGTCGTCTCCTCGGTTCCTGTTATAGGCGGTGTCGAGGCCTGGGATCCCCTCCGGCTCGAGCTCGATGATCTCTTGGACAAGTTCTGGGCTGCCGGATTCTCCGGCGTGATCAATTACCCGACCATTTCAACGATGGGTGAGAAATGGCGCGAGCGTCGTGGCCGCGTCGGGCTCGGCTTCGAGCGTGAGGTCGAGCTGATCGCGGCGGCCCGCAAGAAGAACATCTTCTCCCTCGCCTATGTCGCAAGCCCGCACGATGCCAAGGCGATGGCAGCCGCGGGAGCCGACTGCATTGTCCCACATGTCGGCGCAACGCGCGGCGGGCTTGTGGGTCATGAGGCGGGACAGTCGATCGAAGAGGCCATCAGGCGCATCAACGAGATCAATGCTGCCGCTCAAGCCGTTCGGCCGGAAGTCATCCTTCTCTGCCATGGCGGGGCAATCGCCGAGCCCCAGGATACCTCGGAAGTCTACCGGTCTACCGGATGTGTCGGTTTCGTTGGCGCCTCCTCCATCGAACGGATTCCGATCGAGCGGGCGGTGAAAGCTGCAGCCGAAGAATTCAAAGCCGTTCCGCTCCCGCGAAAGCGTCAGCAATCAATGCAGAAATCTGCACCGAGGCAGGAATGAACAACCCGATCACCAAATTGAAACCTAGTACCGCTTCCTCCTCCAAAGCGAACAAGCCGACGCACGATTGGGAGACGGACGTGCTCGTGATCGGCAGCGGCGCTGCCGGGCTGTCCGCGGCGCTCTATGCGGCAAAAGCCGGACTTCGCGTGACGGTATGCGAGAAGTCTGGCCGGCTCGGTGGCACGACCGCCCTCTCGAACGGCATGATCTGGGTTCCATGCTCAATGCAGGCTCGAGCGGCGAAAATCGATGATTCGATTGCGAATGCGAAGATCTATCTGCAACACGAACTTGGCGATTACTATCGCCCCGACTTCGTGGATGCCTATCTTGAAGACGGCCCAACGGCGCTCGCCAGCTTGGAGAATGGGAGTGAAGTCAAGTTCACACTGGCCTCCGCTCCGGATTATCATTCGAGCCAGATCGGCGGGATCGACATGGGCCGGGCGCTGAGCCCCGCAGCTTACGACGGACGGCTTCTCGGCAAGGATTTCGACCTGATAAGTGATCCGATTCGCGTCGTGCTCGGCGGCATGATGATTTCGTCCGGCGAGGTCAGAAGCTTTCTCAATCCCTTCCAGTCGGCTGCCTCGCTCAAGCACGTCCTTCGCCGGGTCAGCCGCTACGCAGGCGACCGGCTGCGCTACAGGAGGGGCACTGAACTCAGTGGCGGCAATGCTCTGATCGCGCGGTTATTGGCAAGCCTTCGCAGATACGACACTGAAATCTGGCCAAGCTGCCCAGCGGTTGATCTGATGAGGGAGGGAGGGAGAGTTACTGGCGCACTCCTCAAGCGGGATCGCACGGATCTCCGCGTCCGAGCCTCGCACGGAGTAATCCTGGCAACCGGTGGCTTTGCGCGGAACGGTAAATTGCGAGCCCAGCTCAGCCGAGCCCACCAGCACAATGATACGCTGGCCCACAGCGATGTCACAGGAGACGGCATTGCGCTCGCAGGCAGGCTCGGAGCTGCGATCGATAATGACGTTGCATCGAGTGGATTCTGGACGCCCGTGTCGATCCTCAGGAACGGCCGCTCCTCGCAAGTGGTCCCGTACGGCTGGCTCGATCGTGGCCGTCCAGGTGTCATCGCGGTGGGGCCAAATGCTAAGCGCTTCGTCAATGAATCCAATTCGTACCATGACATCTGTCTTGCCATGTTCAATAGCGGCTATCCGGCGGACAAGCGGTTCTATTTCATCTGCGACAAGGAATTCGTCCGCCTCAGAGGCATGGGACACCTGCTCCCCTGGCCCTGGACTTTGAGTATCAAGAAGTATGCCCGCTTGGGTTACATCGAGATTGGCCGGACGATTGCGGAGCTTGCGGCGGAATTGGGCCTCGACCCGCAAGAGCTCCAAAAGACCGTTGAAGAACATAATGCCCACGCAGCTGAAGGGCGCGATCCGCTTTTCAAACGCGGTGAATCGGCTTTCAACCGAACCCTGGGAGATCCCGCGGTTGGAAAGAAAAACCCGAACCTTGGAGCTATCAAGAACGGGCCATTCATTGCGCTCCCGATTGTCCCGGCGACCCTTGGAACTGCGACCGGCCTGTCAACGGATCCTGGCGGAAGGGTCCTAAATGGAAACGGCGTGCCGATCGCAGGTCTTTATGCCTGCGGCAACGACATGACTTCACCGATGCGTGGGATCTACCCTGGGGCCGGCATTACGATCGGACCAGCCATCGTGTTCGCCTACCGCGCGGTGAACAGCATCGTACAATCCACCCATCAGGGACAGACGGCGGCGGCATCCGGTGCATAAGTGCAGTGTTTTCACCTCTTGGTCCAGCAACGACGGACGGTGGAGAGAGCGAAAGTGCGCAACGTCGGCCAGCTCGCTTTGAATACCTTGTGAGCGGCCCTATCTCGTTTGATGCTGAACTTATCTTCTGAACTAGAGGGGCACGATGCGCCGCTCACGCCATGCCAAGATTGTCGCAACCGTTGGGTCGGCAACCGCATCACCTGAAAAGCTTTGTGCGCTCTATCTTTCGGGGGCTGATACTTTCACGCTGAACTTCAGCCGCGGGGACCCATGACGATCACGCCCGTGTGCTCGTCTCGATCCGTGCGCTGGAGCTGGAATTCAATCGGCCGATCGGCGTGCTGCAGGATCCGCAAGGCCCGAAGATCCGCATTGGCCGGCTCGATGAAGGCAAGCTCGCGCTGGATGCCGGGGAGACGGTCTGCTTCGCGCTAAGAGACAGGCGGGAAGCAGTCAATCCCGCGGCCTCATCCAGAAATATTCGCAGCCGCTTTCGTCGAAAAGCTCGGTTCTGAACGGAGAATGGCGTGCGTTGTGATCGGCGGCGTCATCCGTGATCACAAGGGCGCCAGCCTGCCAGGCGCGCTGCTCAAGATCTCGCCTCTAACCAAGAAGGATCGAGCCGATCTTGCGTTCGGCCTCGAGCTTGGCGTCGACTGGGTTGCTGTCCTTTGTTCAGAAACCATCTGACCTGGTCGAGGCACGAGCTTTGATCGGTGAGGCCGCCGGTGGCGTTGCCAAGATCGAGACCCCGATGGCGCTTGATCGTATTGGGATATGATCCACTTGTCAGACGCCATCATGGTCGCGCGAGGCGACCTCAGGGTTGAAATCCCCCTGAGGAGGTGCTGGGCCGGCAAAAGGAGTTCGTCAGGGCCTGCCGGCTTGTTGCCAAGCCCGTCATCGTCGCAACCCAGATGCCGGACTCGATGATCACTGCGCCGACAGCGACCTTCTCGTTGCCATCGATGCACGCTGTACCGCTCGGCAACAGCTATGGCGGTGTAAGGGAGTGGCTCGGCGTGTAGATCGACGCGCATTACGATATACTCGCAAGGGAGCGGAGAGCCGCATCGAAGCTCACGGGGAGGCAATTGCGAGCCGCATGGGGGATGCTGAACTGGTCGGTGAAGCAGTTGGCCGAGCGAAGCGGGTTATCGTGCGCCGTCATCAGGCGGCTCGAAGAGTACAATGACACGCCTCCCGCATCCGACGATCTGCTGCAGACTCTGTGGACCACGTTTGCGGGTGCGGGAATTGAATTCACATTTCCGCTGGTCGGCAAGCCAGGTGCTCGGCCACAATGACTTGATGCCTTCTCGGTGCTGAACTCACGGCCTGCGGCCATCGCAAATGGTGCGTCAGCTCTTCTGGTTTCCTCCGATAGTTCGGTAGGCGCTAACGACGCGCGCGTTTGCGGGAGCCTGCGGTGAGGGCATGCGGATAGCTCTCTATCGCTTTTGGCTGCATCGAAATTGGGCTGGCGAGAACGGCCGGCGACCCGCCGTAGGACCTCTTTAACGTGTCCGCAATGTCGGTCGCCTGGCCAACATTACCCAACATTACCCAAATCTCCCTACGTTGATCTAGGCAATCTCGAGCCGCATGTCGTGAATGAAGCGCCGACAGGCGGGCCGCCCTAGAAGCCCACCATCGCCTGCAACTCCCATTGCCGGGATGACCTTCCAGGAGCGCTCTTGTGACAGCAGCCCTTCGCATTCCAACGAGTAGCTCACGCCTTCGCGCGGTCGGCGTGAAGAAGCTGTGCTCGCAAGCCCAAGGAATGTGACGCAGCAGCATGGATACGCTACTTATCGCGACCTTCGAGATTTTGAGCTTCGGTGCCATTGTTGTGCTGGTCGTGCTCGGTCTCGGGATCATTGCCAGCATGATGGGCATCTTCAACTTCGCCCAAGGCGAGTTCGTCCTGCTCGGCGCTTACGTCACTTATCTCATGCACAGCGTCGGTTTGCCGGTCCCGCTCGGCATGCTTGCCGCGCCCGTCGCGGTCGGCACGCTTGGTTTCGTCCTGGAAAAACTCGTGGTGCGCCGATTCTATGCCGCTCCAATCGTCGCCATGCTTGGCACCTATTCGCTGGGGCTGATCATTCGCGAAGCCGTGCGCGGCCTGACCGGGGGACTGTATCTCTCGGTGCCGGAGCCAATCAGTGGCTCTATCACGATCGGCAGTCTGCATTTCGCCGCCTGGCGCGGCGTCATCGTCATCATCACTTTGCTGGTCATGGCCGCGAGCCATGCTCTGCTCGCCTACACCTCGTTCGGCCTGCGAGTCCGCGCCTCGCTGGAGAACCCACAGCTGGCGCGTGCCTCGGGCATCTCCACGGGCATGATCTACAGCGTCACCTTTGCATTTGGTGCGGCACTCGCGGGTCTCGCCGGCGCGCTGATCGTGCCGGTCTTTTCATTGTTCGCCGATCTCGGCATCCGCTTTCTTATCCAGGGTTTCGTTGCTGTGATGGTCGGTGGGGTCGGGTCCTTCGCCGGCCCAGTCGCTGGCGCCGGCGTCATCGGCACGTTCAGTGCCTGGCTGCCTTGGCTGATGTCACCGGTTATCGCCGACGTTCTGGTGTTCGTGCTTGCCATCATTTTCATCAAGTTCCGGCCGCAAGGCCTTGTTTCGGGAAGAGGGGTCAACCGATGATCAACGCCAGCCGTCAACTGAGCCGCCGCCGCTTTCTCGGCAATTTCGCCTTCGCCTCCGCCGCCATCGCGGCGGGTCCGGGCAGCTGGATAATTCGCCCGGATTGGGCAAATGCTGCGGAAGGCCCGATCAGGCTTGGCATTGCGACCGATCTTACCGGGTCACTTGGCTTTGCCGGCAACACTGACGCCAATGTCGCTCGCATGCTGGTCAAGGAGATCAACGACTCCGGCGGCCTGTTGGGACGCCCGATCGAACTCCTGATTGAGGATACTGCCTCCGACGAATCCGTCGCCGTGGGAAATGTGCGAAAGCTGATCCAGCGAGACAAGGTCGACTTGGTGATTGGCGGTATCTCGAGCTCGATGCGCAATGCGATCAAGGACGTCATTATCTCTCGCGGCAAGACGCTCTATATCTATCCGGAAGGTTACGAAGGTAAAGAGTGCACGCCCTATCTGTTCTGCACGGGACCGGTACCGGCACAGAATTGTGACCAGTTCATTCCCTGGTTGATCAAAAATGGTGGTAAGCGTTTTGCCCTGCCTGGCTCCAATTATGTTTGGCCGCAAACAATCAACGCCTATGCACGCAAGGTGATCGAGAGCAGCGGTGGCGAAGTCGTCTTTGAAGAATACTACCCGCTCGACCAGATTGACTTTTCCTCCACAGTTAGCCGGATCATATCCAACAAAGTCGACGTGGTTTTCAACGCCATTGTCCCGCCCGGCGTCAGCCCGTTCTTTAAACAGCTCTATCAAGCCGGCTTCTCCAAAAACGGCGGGCGGCTGGGGTGCGTCTATTACGACGAAAATTTCCTGGAAATGAACCAGGCCCAAGAGATTGAAGGGCTCGCGAGCAGCCTCGACTACTACAAGATGCTTGCGGCGGAGGATCCGGTAAGCGCCAGGATTCAATCGGCCTACGACAAACAATTTCCAGCCAAGTTCCGGTTCTCGGCAGGCAGCGCCGCGACCGGCACCTATCGAGGATTAAAGCTGTGGGAGGCTGCAGTGAAGGAGGCCGGCACAATTGACCGCGACGCGGTAGCCGCCGCCCTCGACCACGCGAAGATTGCGGAAGGGCCGGGCGGGCCTGCCGAAATGGCGCCCGGCAAGCGCCACTGCAGGATGAACATGTACATTGGAGTGGCGAAGGGCAGCCAGTACGAGATTGTCGCGCGTAGCGCCGGCCTGGTCGATCCGAAGGAGTGCTGATGTCATCGACCGGCACTGGCACACAGCCCCCGCCACACGTGATTGAAGCTGCTCGTTCGCCCGTCATGGCATCTGCCATCGCAGGGCGAACGAAGGTGCTTCCAATTCTCGAACTGGCATTGCTGATTGCCGCTTCGATCGCACCGCTCGTCCTGCGGGATTACATCACTGTCTATGCAACGCGAGTGCTCATCCTGTGCCTCTTCGCGTTGTCGTTCGACCTGGTGTGGGGCTATGCCGGGATCTTGAGCTTGGGTCAGTCGTTGTTCTTCGGCACGGCCGGCTACGGTGTGGCGCTGCTTTCACGCGATTTCGGGGTCGCATCGATTTTTGCCGTTCTTCCGGCCGGAACCTTGATCGGTTTTGTAGCGGCATTGTTGCTGGCAGGTTTCCTGCTGCTTGGCCGTCACCCCTCCAGTGTGGTCTTCGTTTCGCTTGGTACTATGACCGGAGCTTATGCAGCCGATCGGCTCCCTC